>CAZBTW010000008.1:7932-15938 GCA_964494925.1 uncultured Aquiluna sp. | reverse complement strand
CAGCACTCAATCAAAACCTTCTCGGCAAATGGGTCACCAACCTGAACTGCTGGGCGCTTGGTTGGTCCGGTTGATTCAAAGGTTTCGGAGGCCAGCACCGAAACTCCGCCGATTCCATCGGCGCCGGTTCTAGCACCAAACAGGATTACCAGATCACCCGGGTTTGATGCCTTGGCTAACTGCAGATCCTCATGCTTCATGGAACCGATGGAGAGTGCATTGACCAGCGGGTTTCCCTGATAAACAGAGTCAAAAACAGTCTCGCCACCGATGTTTGGTAGCCCAAGGCAGTTGCCATAGAAACTGATGCCGTCCACTACCCCGTGAACAACTCTTGCGGTGTCGGGGTTTGCAGGTGCTCCAAAGCGAAGCTGGTCCATCACCGCTATTGGCCTTGCTCCCATCGAAAGAATGTCGCGAACGATGCCGCCGACTCCGGTGGCAGCGCCTTGAAATGGCTCGATATAAGAAGGGTGGTTGTGGCTTTCGACCTTGAAGGTCACAGCTAGGCCTTCACCGATGTCGACGACACCGGCATTTTCACCCATGCCGACCATCAGGTGTTCCTTCATTTCGTCGGTGACCTTTTCACCGAATTGTCGAAGGTAAATCTTGGAGGATTTGTAGCTGCAGTGCTCGGACCACATCACCGAATACATAGCTAGCTCGGACGAGGTTGGCCTACGGCCAAGGATGTTTTTGATCTCTTGGTATTCGTCTTGTTTTAGGCCCAGTTCCTTCCAGGGCTGATCCCTGTCTGGTTCGGTGCTTGCCTGTGTTACGGTGTCGACTCCACTGGGTGCTGACTTCTTGGATTTAAACATTAGGAATTCACCACCTGGTTCAGGACGCTTTGGAAGAACTTGAGGCCATCAATACCAGAGCGCATTGCGATGTCAGTGTCAGGGCCAAATCCAGGCTCAACCGCATGTTCTGGGTGAGGCATCAGGCCAACCACGTTTCCCCGTTGGTTAGTAAGGCCAGCAATGTCGTTGAGGGAACCATTTGGGTTTGTTTCCAGGTAGCGGAAGGTAACCAAGTTCTCAGCCTCGAGCATCTTTAGGGTCTCATCGGAGGCAATGTAACCGCCCTCGCCGTTTTTCAGTGGAATCAGAATCTCTTCGTTTTCTTCAAACAGGTTGGTCCAGGCGGTGTTGTTGTTCTCAACCCGAAGCTTCTGATCTCTGCAAACAAAGTGCTGCTTCTCGTTCCGAATCAAACCACCTGGGAGTAGGTGAGACTCAACCAAAACCTGAAAACCATTGCAAATTCCCAGAACCGGCAGGCCCTGCTCCGCAAGCCTGATGACCTCTTTGGTGGCTGGGGCCTTTGCTGCAATTGCGCCGCAGCGTAAGTAGTCGCCGTAGGAAAAGCCACCGGGAAGAACAACCGCATCAACTTTCTTTAGGTCATCATCGGCATGCCAGAGCGGAACTGGTGTTCCGCCTGCAAGGCGGATGGCCCTCTGAGCATCGCGATCATCAAGGGTTCCCGGGTAGGTGATTACACCGATTTTCATATTTGTAAGTCCTCTTGGGTGATTGCGACTACGTCTTCAATCACGTCGTTGGACAAGAATTCTGACGCCTGAACCTTCGCTGCTTCCAGGTCTTGATCGGTGATGGGGCGGTCAAAGTGAAGTTCAATTCGCTTGCCAATTCGCACAGCTGCGATTTCGTCATGGCCACTTCGATGAAGGGCGTTTGCGACAGCCTTACCTTGGGGGTCTAGGAGATCCTTCTTTGGCATGATCTCAACAATGATTTTTGGCACTTTTCCCCTTCGGTTTGCTCACTTACGAGTTTCGGGACGGATGGTTTTTAGTTCGCTCCGTTGCGAAGATGTCTCCAGTTTAGTGGCGCATGGTGAGCCTGGTTTAGTGACAGGCCTAGATTGTTAGGTGACCTGCGACTGCCTCGAGAATAAGCAGGGCTCCAAGCCTTACTGTCCTTCCATCAGCTGAGTCCTTCGAGGCATCAATCTCGGTGATGTCGATGCCTCGGACCAGACTGCTGCTTGCCAAGACTCGTGTTGCCAGCCTTAGTTCAAATGCGGAAATGCCTCCGGGCGCTGCCGCTGGACAGGCAGGGACAGCCTGACGATCACAAACATCAACATCAAGGTCAACATGAACAGGTCCTGAGGCTGCTCCGGCAATGCTCAGTGCTTTCTCGCAGGCGCTCTGGATGCCGATCTTCGCCACCTCATCCCGGGTGATTACGGTGATGCCTAAGTCGCTAGCTAACTTTGCGTATTGGTGCGAATTGGAGAAGTCGTTGATTCCGATTTGAACAATTCTTTTCGGGTCAAGGCCGGCTTCAACCAGCCTGCGAACCGGTGAACCATTGGAGATGCCATCACGAAGATCGTGATGAGCATCCAGGGTTATTAGCCCAGCTTTATCAAGGTCGGTTCCAAAAACCCCAAGGCCTGTGGCATAGGTAATTGAGTTGTCTCCACCGAGTGCAATTAGCAAGTCTTTGTTTGCAGCAGCGATTGTTTCAATCGTTCGCTGCTCGTTTTGATCAGGATCCTTTATTGACCCAAGATCCTGAATAGAGGTTTCGGCAAGATCGACACCGGCGGTGTAGCTGAAGGTTGAGAACCGAGCCAGCGCCTCGCGGATCAGGGACGGAGTTAGGTCGGCGCGAGTGGCGCTGATTGAAGTTTTGTGAGCGGGGATATCAATCAAGCCAATTGTTGAAACCTTGTCACTGATTAGGGAAGCCGCCCTTGGCCACTTCGGATCTTCAGTCATGATGACCAAACTTTCTAGATAGGTCCCTTGCCGATTGAATTAGGACTTCTGTCAGTAATGACAACTGTAGCTTTTCTAGCACCCTGGATTGCAAGGTGATCGCCAAGCCGGCCATTGGGTGGCCCAGGTGATCAACAATGGGAACACCAACCGAGGCATATCCCATGGTGACCTCATCAACTTCTAGCGAGAACCCTTGAGCGGCCTCCATCTTGAGAATTCGCTCCAACTCAGGATAGCTTTTAGGCCCGATCTCGGTTCTGGTGGCCAACTCTCTGCCGCGGTAGGAGGCCTGTAATTGCTTCGGGTCCAGGACAGACAGCATCGCTCGACCCGAGGCGGTCAGGTGCGCGGGCAAGCGAACCCCAACATCGGTGACTAGTTTTAGGGATCTGGCAGGACGTTTCTCAACCAAATACAAAACATCGGTGCCATCTAAAACACCCAAGTGCCCAACCACATTGGCCTTTAGGCCAATCTCAGTAACCAGCTTGCTTAGCACTGGTGTTGCCAAACGCTCTAGTGGCTCATGGCGCTTATAAGCACTGCCAAGCTCCCAGGCAGCAAGCCCCAGACCCCATTTCTTGTCCTCGGGAAAGTGAATAGCAAAGCCCTGCTGCGCCAGGGCTTCCAGCAATTGGTAACACGAGGATCTAGGCATGCCCAACTGGTTGGCTAGTCGCGCTGCAGTAGCAGGCTGTCCGATTTCGGCCATGAGCATCAGTAGCTGCAGTGTTCTGTCTGCTGCCGGTATTTTGCTCATTCCTAAAGTATGTCTGAAATTTCAGACACCACTCAAGTTTTGGTTATTGTTTGGGGTCAGCTTGAGCGCTGTAATTTGAGTATGAACTCAATGCCGAGAACCCTCAGAGCAGCAACCGGAACTACTCTCAGTGCCAAAGGTTGGCAGCAGGAAGCAGCGCTTCGCATGCTGCATAACAACCTTGATCCTTCGGTTGCCGAACACCCCGAAGAACTCATTGTTTATGGCGGCAACGGAAAGGCAGCCAGGAACTGGCAGAGCTTTGATGCCCTCGCCCACACTCTCACTCACCTTGAAAATGATGAGACCATGCTGGTTCAGTCTGGAAAACCGGTTGGTGTCTTTCGAACTCATGAGTGGGCACCACGGGTAATACTTGCAAACTCCAATCTGGTTGGCGACTGGGCTACCTGGCCGGAATTTCGGAGACTCGAGAAGCTTGGCTTGACCATGTATGGGCAGATGACCGCTGGTTCCTGGATCTACATTGGAACCCAGGGAATTCTGCAGGGAACCTACGAAACCTTTGCTGCCGTTGCCGAAAACCGCTTTGGTGGGACTCTGGCCGGAACTCTGACGTTGACAGGCGGTTGCGGTGGCATGGGTGGAGCTCAGCCACTTGCAGTGACCATGAATGAGGGCACCTGTCTGATTGTTGACATAGATGAATCTCGGCTCCAGAAGCGAGTGGAAACTCGCTATCTGGATGAAATCGCCGACAACTTGGACGATGCGATTGACCGGGTAGTTCGATATAAGAATGAGCGCAAGGCAATCTCGGTTGGGTTGGTCGGCAATGCTGCCACTATCTTCGCAGAGCTATTGAAGCGCGATGTCCCCATTGACATCGTCACCGACCAGACCAGTGCCCACGACCCGATGTATTACATCCCAGAGGGCGTTGAGTTTTCTGAGGCCAGGTCTTTAGCAACTGCTAATCCTGAGGACTTCAGCAAGCGTTCGAAAGAGTCGATGGCCAAGCACGTTGAGGCGATGGTTGGCTTCATGAATAAGGGGGCTGAAGTCTTTGACTACGGCAACTCGATTCGGGATGAAGCCCGTCAGGGCGGCTTCGCTGATGCCTTCAAGTTTCCCGGGTTCATCCCGGCCTACATCCGACCACTGTTCTGCGAGGGTAAGGGTCCCTTTAGGTGGGTGGCACTTTCAGGCGACCCCAAGGACATCTACAAGACCGACCAGGCAGTGCTGGAGCTGTTTCCAGAAAACAAGCACCTCCACCGCTGGATCAAACTCGCCCAAGATCGAGTCGAGTTCCAGGGCCTACCGGCGAGAATCTGTTGGCTAGGTTATGGGGAGCGCGATAAGGCCGGAGCTAAGTTCAATGAAATGGTTCGAACCGGAGAGGTTTCCGCTCCGATCGTGATCGGAAGAGATCACCTTGACTGTGGCAGCGTTGCATCTCCATATCGTGAGTCAGAAGCGATGCTCGATGGCTCGGATGCAATTGCTGACTGGCCGCTACTAAACGCCATGATCAACGTTGCCTCCGGTGCTTCCTGGGTTTCAATCCACCATGGCGGTGGCGTTGGAATGGGAAGGTCAATTCATGCCGGCCAGGTTTCAGTGGCCGATGGCACCGAGCTTGCTGCCCAGAAGCTTCAGCGGGTGCTGACCAATGATCCTGGAATGGGAGTTATCAGGCACGTTGATGCTGGTTATCCAGAGGCGCAAAGCGTTGCTCGGGAGCGCCATGTTCATGTTCCAATGTTCGACACGGATCCTTCTTGAAAACCCTGGTAACCAACATCGGGCAGCTGGTTGACACCGCTGCCGAGGTCGGTGTTCTGAGTATCACCCACGATCAAGCTTTCTTGATTGAGGATGGAATCATCACTTGGGTTGGAGAAATTTCTTCAGCACCGGAAGCATCAAACGTGCTTGATGCAGGCGGCATGGTCTGTATTCCGGGCTTTGTGGACTCCCATGCTCACCTGATATTTGCCGGCGCTCGCCATGAAGAATTTGCTAGTCGAATGGCCGGTGAGGCTTATCAAGCAGGCGGTATTCGAAGCACAGTTGCAGCGACCAGAGCAGCAAGTGATGAACAACTTAGAGCCAATGCCAAGAAGCTAATCGCCGAGCTGCATGAAAGTGGTGTCACTCACTATGAAATAAAGAGTGGCTACGGGCTCGATATGGAAACCGAGCTACGCTCGCTTCAAATTGCCTCGGAATTCACAGAAGACGTTACTTTTCTTGGAGCCCATGTTGTCCCGCAGGATATTGACCGAAGTGAATACCTAGACCTGGTAACCGGGCCAATGATGGATAAGGCGGCCAAGATTGCCAAATGGGTGGACGTCTTTTGTGATCAGGGTGCATTCAGCGTTGAAGAGTCCAGACGAGTGCTCAGTGCAGGAATTGCAAATGGCTTAATCCCAAGGATGCACTCAAACCAGCTTTCAAATATTGGCGGAATTAGTCTGGCGGTTGAGCTTGGTTGTGCATCCGTTGATCACTGCACACACCTCAGCCAAGAAGACATTGATCTTCTTGCCGCAAGCAACACCGTTGCAACCTTTGTCCCAGGGGCTGAGTTTTCAACTAGAGCAACCTATCCCGATGTCCGCGGGCTGATTGCTGCAGGCGGCAAGGCTGCAATCGCAACCGACTGCAACCCTGGCTCAAGCTTCACCACCTCGATGCCGTTTTGCATCGCTTTGGCGGTCAGAGAAATGTATTTCAGTGTTGATCAAGCACTCTGGGCCGCCACCAGAGGTGGTGCTCTGGCACTACGAAATGAACTGGGTTCCCTGAAAGTCGGATCTAGGGCCGATTTCGTGTTGCTGGATACGGATTCCTATGTCGACCTTGCCTACCGGCCGGGTGTTGCACTGGTCAACTCAACGTTCGTGGCTGGCCAAAAAGTCTTTGAAAGGACTACAAGTTGAAGACCGTAATTTCAACCAGCGGCATGAGCATGCAGGATGTCGTTGACATCGCAAGGCACGGATCTCAAATTGAGATTTCCAAGGATTCTCTTGAAGCAATGGCAAAGACTCGTGCTGATGTTGAAAAACAGGCCGCTAGCGATGTCCCGGTCTATGGAATTTCAACTGGATTTGGTGCTTTGGCACAGCGCCATATTCCACTGGAGGACCGGGTCCAACTGCAAAAGTCCCTAATTCGCTCCCATGCCGCCGGCATGGGCGAGGTTGTTGATTCTGAGATTGTCAGGGCCTTGATGGCACTTCGCCTGAAAACCATGTGTTCGGGTAGAACTGGGGTGAGGCCGGTGGTTGCTGAAACCTACGCCGCAATTTTGAATGCTGGAATCACCCCAAGAGTGCTGGAGTTTGGCTCTCTTGGTTGCAGTGGTGACTTGGCACCATTGGCTCACTGCGCGCTGGTTCTAATGGGCGAGGGACGAGCTTTTGGCCCGGATGGTATCGAGGCACCGGTGCCAGAGCTCTTTGCTGCCGCTGGAATAACTCCGGTCGAACTTCGCGAAAAGGAGGGACTGGCACTTATTAATGGCACCGACGGAATGTTGGGAATGCTTATCCTGGCATTGGCAGATCTAGATGTCCTGCTGGATCAAGCGGACCTTATTGCAGCAATGAGCGTTGAGGGTCAGCTGGGAACCGATCGGGTTTTCAGGCCAGAACTGCATGAGGACCTCAGGCCTCATCCCGGCCAGTCAACTAGTGCCGCCAACATGTTCGCTGCACTTGTTGGCAGTGAGATTGTTGCCTCCCATCGCCATGGCGATGGGGTGGTTCAGGATGCCTACTCGCTTCGTTGTGCTCCTCAGGTTGCCGGGGCCGTTCGAGATACCGCGGATCATGCCCGGTTGGTGGCATCCAGAGAGATTCGGGCAATCATTGATAACCCAGTGGTTCTGGAATCTGGTGAAGTGACATCAAACGGTAACTTTCATGGAGCACCGGTTGCCTATGTGTTGGATTTCCTGGCCATTGCACTTGCCGATCTGGCTTCTATTTCCGAGCGCCGAACCGACCGGTTCTTAGATGCCTCTAGAAACAGGGGGCTTCCGCCCTTTTTGGCCTCGGACCCGGGAGTCGACTCTGGCTTGATGATCGCTCAATACACGCAGGCAGCGCTTGTTTCCGAGAACAAGCGCTTGGCGAGCCCGGCCAGCGTGGATTCGATTCCATCCTCTGCAATGCAGGAGGACCATGTTTCTATGGGCTGGCATGCCGGCCTAAAACTTCGCAAGGCTCTTGTCAACACCCGACGGGTATTAGCCATTGAGCTAACAGCTGCCGCTAGGGCAATCGAACTGCGTGGACCAAGCAAGCCTGCTCCAAAAACTGCAGAAATGATCGCCAGCTTGCGCAAACATGTTCCCGGCTTAGGTCCTGATCGAGATCTGGGTCCCGAGTTGGAGGCTGCTTACCAACTGTTGGTTATCAACAACTGACATTCAGCCTCAGTTTTCAACAGATTGGCCTTGGCAGAAGTGGTATCACTTTGATACCATTAGGTTATGGCGATGACACT
>CAZBTW010000008.1:0-7832 GCA_964494925.1 uncultured Aquiluna sp. | reverse complement strand
ATAGGTGGGCAACTGCACACTAGGTTTCGATCGCCAAATGCCCCATCTAGTCTTCTAACCGGTGGCCAGTATTTTGACTTTGCTTGCCCTGCAACCGGAAATACTGCTGTCTGTCTGGAATATGGGTGCTCCCACTCGCCAGCTATCTGGCTGGCTGTGTGAGGGGCATTCACCAGAGGGTTATCTGATGCATCCCAGTGACCATCTTCAACCAGTTGAGCTTCCTGTCTGATTGCAAGCATGGCGTCAATGAAGCGGTCCAGTTCTTCCAAAGGTTCAGATTCGGTTGGCTCAATCATCAGGGTTCCAGCAACCGGGAAGCTCATCGTTGGTGCGTGGAAGCCGTAATCGATCAGACGCTTGGCAACGTCGTCATTGGCAATGCCGGCCTTGGCCTGCAGTGGTCGAATATCAATGATTGCCTCATGGGCAACCAGATTATTTTTCCCGGTGTAGAGAAGTGGGTAGGCGTCGGAAAGCTTTTTGGCAACGTAGTTGGCACTGAGCACGGCGACCGCGGTTGCATCCATCAGGCCCTGGTTGCCCATCATCTGGATGTAGGCCCAGGAGATTGGCAAAATGCTTGGTGATCCAAATGGCGCAGCCGAGACCGGACCGTAATTTGGAAGCTCAATCTGAGCCATTTGGTGACCCGGCAAAAACTCTCGCAAGTGCTCTCTGGCTACAACTGGTCCAACTCCTGGCCCACCACCACCGTGAGGGATGCAGAAGGTTTTGTGGAGATTGAGGTGAGAAACATCGCCACCAAATTCACCAAACTTGGCATAGCCAACCACGGCGTTGGTGTTCGCGCCATCGATGTAAACCTGACCGCCGGCAGCATGCACAAGATCGCATATCTCGACTACTGCCTGTTCGTAAACACCGTGTGTTGAGGGGTAGGTGATCATCAACGCAGCAAGTGTGTCAGTGTTCTCAGCAATCTTTTGCTTCAGATCTAGAACATCAACATTTCCCTCGGAGTCGCAGCTAACAACCACCACTTCAAGTCCTGCCAACACCGCGCTTGCGGCGTTAGTTCCGTGGGCGGAGGAGGGAATTAGGCAAATATTTCGCTGGAAATCTCCGCGAGAACGGTGGTAACCGCGGATGGCTAGCAGCCCAGCGAGCTCCCCTTGACTACCTGCGTTTGGCTGCAGTGAAACCGCTTCATAACCGGTTATGTCACTGAGCCAACTGCTTAGTTCAGTAATTAGTTCGATATATCCTTGGGTGTCCTCAGCCGGAGCAAATGGATGCAGGTTTGCAATCTCAGGCCAGGTGACAGCCTCCATCTCGGTTACCGAGTTCAACTTCATGGTGCAGGAGCCAAGCGGGATCATTCCGCGATCAAGTGCGTAGTCGTAATCGGCTAGCTTCTTGAGGTAGCGGAGCATTGCGGTTTCGGAGTGGTGGGTATTGAATACCGGGTGCTCAAGATATGCGCTTGTTCGGTGATTGGTTAGTCGATCTGTGGCATCCTCTGGCTTTGGAGCTCTAGCACCAAAGGCTCCCGCCAACTCGGCCAAGTGATCCCAGGTCGTTGACTCATCCACTGAGATTCCAATGGTTTGTTCGTCCACCACCAAAACCGTCAGGTCCTTGGTTCTCGCGGCTTCAAAATACTTGTTTGCATCGGTGTTCAAAATACGGATGGTGTCAAAAAAGTTTTGGTGTTGAATTTCGAACCCGACCTCTTCCAAGACTTGAGTCAGGGCAGTGGCTTTACTGTGGATTTCAGAGGCGATCGCCTTCAGGTCTTTCGGCCCGTGGTAAACCGCATACATACCGGCCATAACCGCGAGTAGCACCTGTGCGGTGCAGATGTTGCTGGTTGCCTTCTCGCGCCTGATGTGCTGCTCTCTCGTTTGCAGAGTCAAGCGATAAGCCGGAGAGCCATCGGCATCCACCGACACTCCAACCAACCGTCCCGGCATGGTTCGCTCAAGTTTTTCACGAACTGCTAGGTAGCCTGCGTGAGGACCACCAAAGCCCATCGGAACTCCAAACCGCTGAGTTGTACCACAAACTACATCGGCTCCCATTTCACCCGGAGGTTTGATTAGGGTCAATGCCATCAGGTCGGCACTGGCTAGCGCCAGCCCACCAAATTCATGAATCTTTGCAAACAGGTTCTCGAAATCAACAATGGCTCCGCTGGCACCCGGGTATTGCACAACAGCACCGAAGCACTCTTGGCTCAGCTCTGAGATATTGCTGGGGTCAAAATAGTTGATGACAATTCCCAGTGGCTCGGCTCGGTGTTCAAGGAGGGCTTTGGTTTGAGGGAACATGTCGTTATCGACAAAAAATAGGTTTGAATCGCTGGTGGCGCTTCGCTTTGCAATCATCATTGCCTCAACCACAGCAGTTGATTCATCCAACATCGAGGCGTTTGCTGTTTTCATTCCAGTCAGGTCGGTGACCACAGTCTGGAAGTTGATCAGGGCTTCAAGCCTGCCCTGGCTAATTTCTGGCTGATATGGGGTGTAGGCGGTGTACCAACTTGGATTTTCCAAAACGTTCCGCTTGATCACACCCGGGGTTCTGGTGCCGTAGTAACCAAGACCCATGAAACTCTGAGTGATGCGATTCTTTGAGGCAATCTTGTGGAGGCGTTCCAGTGCTTCATCTTCACTGATTGCATCTGGCAGGCTGCTACCACCCCGGTAGTGAATGGCTTCAGGAAGTGCTTTTTCCATCAACTCACTCAGGCTTTCAAGCCCTAAGTACTCCAGCATGGTTTGCTGTTCAGACCTGTTTGGTCCGATGTGGCGATTGCGGAATTGGTGGTGTTCTTTTAGCAATTACTCTCCAACTAGGGTGTTGTATTCGGAAGCAGAAAGAAGCTCTGGAAGTTCACTGAAGCGAATCTTGACTAACCAGCCAGCTCCAAATGGGTCATCGTTGACCTGATCAGGTGCCTGCTCTAACGCGCTGTTTACCTCAACGATCTCACCGTCCATTGGTGCGTAGAGCTCTCCCACCGACTTGGTGGATTCGATCTCGCCACAAATCTTCATGTGGCTGGCGGCCGAACCAACTTTTGGCAGGTCAACATAAACAATTTCACCAAGGGCATCTGCTGCATACTTGGTGATGCCCACGGTTGCCACGTCGCCTTCGACCAGCACCCACTCGTGTTCCTTGGTGTAATTACGATCCTCTGGGTTTGCCATTTCTATTACCTTTCCCGCTTATAAAACGGTAGTTGAACAATCTTGTATGAAACTCTTGTGCCACGAACATCGGCCTCGACTTCGCTTCCCGGTTCCAAGCCCTGGTCAGTTGCCAGCATGGCCATTGCGACCGGGTATTGCAGGGTAGGGGAAAGCGCACCGGATGTAATAATTCCGATTGCAGTGTCACCATTTGGCATGAACACTTCATAATCAGCCCTGGCCGCACGCCTGCCTTCCCCGGCAAGCCCGAACAGTTTTTGCTTCGGGTGCTTGGCTGTCTCCAGCGCCTGCTTACCAACAAAGTCTTGCTTATCAAACCTGATGACTTTGCCCAGGTTTGCTGAAAACGGGGTGGTTTCTAGGTTTAGTTCATGGCCATAAAGTGGCATGCCGGCTTCAAGCCGAAGCGTGTCACGACAGGCTAGTCCGCAAGGCCGAACACCTTCCCTGGCAAGCAGCAACTGCCAAATTGAACTCGGGTCGCCGGTGATGAAGATCTCGAATCCGTCTTCGCCGGTGTAGCCGGTGCGGGCCAGGAAGACATCCTGACCATCGAGGCTGGCTGCTGCAATCGAGTAATACTTCAGTTGGGCTAGATCAAGATCAACAAGTCCCTGCAAAACCTCAACGGTTTTAGGTCCCTGCAGAGCAATTAGTGACCACTGGTCAGACTCGTCAGTCACTTCGGTTTCAGGAAAGTTTGTGAGTCTAGATTTCAGCGCCTCAACTACCTGGTGGTGGTTTCCGGCATTAGCAACAATCAAGAACTCGTCTTGGTCAAGCCGGTAAACAATCAGGTCATCGATGATGCCGCCTGATTCATTGCAGATCATTGTGTATTTGGCTCTACCGATATCAAGCTCAGAGATTTTTGAAATCAGGGCATAGTCAAGGAATTCCTCGGCCGAACCGGTCACCCGAATCTCAGCCATGTGGCTGATGTCGAACAAACCGCAGGAGTTTCTTACAGCGTGGTGCTCATCGAGGTCAGAGCCATAGCGCACGGGCATATCCCAGCCACCGAACTCGGTGAAGCTGGCCCCCAGTTTTTCATGCTCAGATCGCAACTTTGTGAATAGCACTAGACCAGACTAGTCACATTTTTTGAGGAAAATCACTCCTGACCAAGGTTGCCCGTGAGGCGCCCATGGAGAGACTTGCTGGCCTGGTTCATGCCCTTGATATAAACGTTCTTACCCATCGACTCATACTTGGTGGTAATCGAGTCCAGGGCCGCAATTGTCGAGGCATCCCAGATGTGAGAGTTGGTGACATCAATGATGATTTCATCTGGGTCATCTGAGTATTCAAACAGGGTGGTCAGGTCGTTGCTAGAGGCAAAGAACAGCTCACCTTCAACGGTGTAGAGAGCGGCCGAGATTTCATCATCGCCACCGACACTCCTGGTGACCGAGGCAAAGTGTGCAACTCTTCTGGCAAAGGCAACCATCGCAACAATCACACCGACAATCACACCGATGGCAAGGTTGTGGGTCCAAACAACAACTGCAACGGTTGCAACCATCACAGTTGTTTCACTCTTTGGCATTCGCTTTAGGGTGCTTGGCTGCACGCTGTGCCAGTTGAAGGTTCCAAATGAAACCATGAGCATCACTGCCACAAGGGCAGCCATCGGGATCTGAGCAACGATATCGCCCAGTGTCACAACCAAAATAAGCAGGAACACGCCGGCCAAGAAAGTAGAGATTCTGGTTCTAGCTCCAGACGCCTTCACGTTGATCATGGTTTGGCCGATCATGGCGCAGCCACCCATGCCACCCAGGAACCCAGAAAGAATGTTTCCCACTCCCTGGGCAAGAGACTCTCTGGTTTTTTGGCTGTGGGTGTCAGTGATCTCGTCGACCAGCTTCGCGGTCATGAGCGATTCCAAAAGCCCAACCAGTGCCATTGCTAGAGCGTAGGGCGCAATGATGTTGAAGGTTTCCATGTTGATTGGAACATTCGGGATCAACAGCTCAGGCAGTGACTCGGGAAGCTCTCCCTCGTCACCGACGCTTGGCACCGAGATTGCCATCACTAACACCATGGTGCTGACCAGGACGATAGCGACCAGTGGAGCGGGGATCACCTTGGTGAATCTAGGCATCACAATCATCACGATCAGACCGATGCCAACCAGCCAGTACACAGCAAACGGAACACCAATCAGGTGAGGTAACTGGGCCATGAAGATCAAGATTGCAAGAGCGTTGACAAAGCCAAGCATCACCGATCTTGGGATGAATCGCATCAGCTTGGCAGCACCCAAGGCACCCAGCACCAGCTGAAATGCTCCGGCCAGAATTACCGTGGCAAGGAAGTAATCAAGACCGTAGTCCCTTGCAACCGGGGCAATCACCAGCGCAACCGCTCCAGTTGCCGCCGAAATCATTGCCGGCCTACCACCCAAAATTGCGGTGGTGATTGCCATCACAAAACTGGAGAAAAGCCCAACTCTGGGGTCAACACCGGCCAGGATGCTGAATGAAATCGCCTCTGGGATCAGGGCTAGAGCAACAACTAGTCCAGCCAGTGACTCTCGAAGCAACAGTCTTGGGTTGGTAAGGGCTTCCCGGACACTTGGACGTGGTCGATACCGTGGGTCGGTCCCAGAAAATAAGGCAGTCAGCTTTGTTTTTAGTGAGTTCAAGTTTTTTGGCTTCTTTGGTTGCCGGACAGTTTTCGGCACCTCTTTGCGCCTAGATGCTTTTTAGTCTATGACACTTAGGAAGTCAGTCGCTGGTAAAGCTCTTCATACTTAGCTGCCGTTAGTTCAATGATCTGGTCTGGCAGTTCCGGTGGTGGTGATTTCAGATCCCAGTTTTCGAGCAACCAGTTGCGAACGATTTGCTTGTCAAAGCTTTGGTCTCTGACACCTTGCTCCCACAGACTGCGGTCCCAGTATCGAGAGCTGTCAGGGGTCAGAACCTCATCGCCCAGCGTCAGCATGTTGGTTCTAGGGTCGTTGCCAAATTCGAATTTTGTGTCGGCAAGGATCAGGCCGGAACGCTCGGCGATCTGGCTAGCCTTGATGAAAATCTCAATGCTGGCATCGCGCAATCTTTCAGCTACGTCCTTGCCAACCAGCTCGATTGTTTTTGCAAAGCTGATGTTCTCATCCTTGTCGCCAAGCTCTGCCTTGAACGCTGGCGTGAAGATGGGGTGTGGCAATCGATCTCCAAATTGCAGCCCTTCGGGCAATTCTTCGCCGCAGATTTTTCCGGTCTGTTGATACTCGGTCCAACCAGAACCCGAGATGTAACCTCGGACAACGCACTCAATCGGGTACATGTCCAGCTTCCGAGCGATCATCGCTCGGTCTGCAACCTCTTCAGGAACCACTAGATCATCACTTCGGTGGTTTGGAATGTCTAGGGTGTCAAACCAGAAGTTAGTGATCTTGGTTAGCGCCGCACCCTTACCTGGAATCGGCTTATCGTGAACCACATCGAACGCACTGATTCGGTCACTTGCCACGATTAACACCAGGTGAGCAAATTGCTCATCCTCGCTCACGTATAAATCGCGCACCTTGCCCGAATAAAGATGCTTGAAACCAGGAATCTCGATCAATTGGCAACCTTTAGGGCAATGTCAGTTCGATAGTGGGAACCCTCGAGGTGGATTCTGGAGATGCCCTCATAGGCAAGCGCCCTAGCCGCAGCAAAGTTTGCACCTGTTCCAACTACAGACAGCACCCTGCCAACCTTGGAGGCCTTGCAGACTTCAACTTCATCCATCGCCTCAGCACTTTCGATTCCAGTGACTTCGCGAGCCTCGGAGCTGGTGGTTGGATATCCTTCCGATGCCAGCACGACGGTGACGGCAACATCGTTTGAGAACTTTGCAGGTGGGGCAGTGTCCAGCTTTCCACTGGCGGCTGCTGTCAGCAGCTCGGCCAGATTGGTCTGCAGCCTGCGCAACACAACCTGCGTTTCTGGGTCGCCAAATCGGGCATTGAACTCAATTACCTTCACGCCACGTTCAGTAACGATCAGCCCGCAGTAGAGCAGGCCAACAAACTCAGTTCCTCTTTTTTTCAGTTCGTTGATCGTTTGCTGGGCGATTTTTTCAGTGACCTCTTCCACGAAATTTTCTGGCAGCCAGCTCAGTGGTGAGTAGGCTCCCATTCCTCCGGTGTTGGGGCCTTGATCGCCGTCGAAGGCACGCTTGTAATCCTGGGCTGGACTAAGTGGCATGACTGTTTTTCCATCTGAAAGGAAAAACAAACTCACCTCTTCGCCCTCTAGGAACTCTTCAACCAGAACGCCCTCTTCCATGAACTTCTCGGCATGGGCGATTGCCTCGATCTTGTCACTGGTGACAATGACTCCCTTGCCCGCGGCTAGCCCGTCTGCCTTAATCACATGTGGAGCGCCGAATTGATCCATGGCATCTTCAACCTCGGCCATGGTTTCACACCTGCGTGACATTCCGGTTGGGATGTCGGCTGCTGCCATCACTTCCTTGGCAAACTGCTTGCTGCCCTCAAGGGCAGCAGCCTCTTGGTTGGGACCAAAAACTAGGATTCCCTGGTCTCGAAGGTCATCGGCAAGACCTGCCACCAAAGGTCCCTCCGGGCCGATTATGGCGAGCTCGATAGCTTCGCCAAGGGCTATTTTGACTAACCCTAGGTTGTCTGAAATCTCG
>CAZBTW010000007.1:0-16629 GCA_964494925.1 uncultured Aquiluna sp. | reverse complement strand
CCACGACAGGGTCCGCTTTTTCATGCCAATTAGGCCATAGGAATCAAGAAGCAGAGCTGACACCGCTTGCCCTGAAACTATTGCAAGCGTGAACAGCGTGACTCCAAGGGCAGGGGCAACAAGACCCTGCATCATCACAAAAAAGCCTCCGGCAATTCCGCCGATGAGCAACCAGGCAGGGATGCTCCTGTCAACCACTGCTCGAATCACTCCAAGCAGCTTGCCTCGCTGGGACCTAAGGCTTAGCAGCACCATTGAAATCAAGATTGTTCCAATGCCAAAGGAAATCAGTGCCGCTAGCAGTCCGTTGGCAAGCTCCACACCAAGCTGACCGTTTACTCGCGACTGGAGTGCAATTAGGGTTCCAGCAACAACGCTGAGCCCAATGGCCAGTGGTTTTGGAAGTAACTTATCGATTTGCATTGGAGCTTTCTTTGGTTGCCAGTTGGGCCTGGTTCAAGAATAGTGAGCCAATAGCTGCCGTTTGAATCACGTGCCTGGCAATTGGCGGGGGTAATGTTGAAGCTGATGAATAAACAATCAGACGCATTTGCACCGAAGCAGCTTTTTTCCTACTTCGCCCTGGGTGAAGCTATTACCTGGGGTCTCTTGATCTCTGGTCTAATCGCCAGGGCGCTATTGCCAACTCCAGACATGTTGATCACCGTAGTTGGTGCAACCCACGGCTTTATGTTCCTGAGTTACGCGGTGACCGCTGCACTGGTCGGTGTGAATAACCGCTGGGGTCTTTACCGAACCTCAATTGGTGTGATTTTGGCAATCGTCCCATTTGCAACGATTCCCTTTGAAAAATCACTCCTGAAAAAGAAAATGCTTGAGGGCAAGTGGCGGGTGAATAAGTCCAAGGATCCGCGTGACAACGGTCTTGTTGACTCACTTTTCCGCTGGTTCATAAACAGACCTGTGCTTTTAGTTGTGTCACTCGCAGCTTTTGTGGTTGTTCTGTTTTCGGTTCTGCTCATTCTTGGCCCACCAGATCAGTGGGGCTCTTGAGCCTAAGGTTTAAGTAGCTTCAGGTTGGAACTTTCTTCCAAAAAAACACCTAAGCTAGGAGGAACACGAATCGGTAGGCATCTTGCCACCGAACCTCACAAGGAGTGATAACCGTGCCCGCGACATTGACGTCAAAGCATGATTCTGCCGGATGGCGAAATGTACCAAAAACATCAAAACCAGTAAATCAGACAAGAGTTCAAGAACTCTTGAAACAAGAGTGGGCAAGGTTCGAAGCCTCCACCAAGGAATCTGGTGCTCACAACAAGAAAGCAAGCAAGGTTTTGCCTCTGGGTGTTACCTCTAGCTTTCAGCACTGGGACCCCTATCCCATTTCAATTGTGTCCGCAAAGGGCGCCTACCTAAGAGATGTTGACGGCAGAAAACTGCTGGATCTCTCAATGGGTTTCGGTGCCATGTTGGTTGGTCACCTGAACCCCAAGGTGATCAAGAAGGTCAAAAAAGCAATTCGTTCAACCGGAACCCTTTTTGTGACACCTTCTCCAACCGCTACCGATGTGGCCGAGAAGTTCAAGAAGCGGTTCGATCTGGACATGCTTCGATTCACGAACTCCGGAACGGAATCAACCATGTATGCAATCAGAACCGCTCGCGCGGTGAAGGGCAGAAACGGAGTGATCAAGGTTGAGGGTGGTTACCACGGTGGCTATGACCCACTACAGGTATCGGTGAAGCCAGCATTGAGTGAGGTTGGCGATGCCAACCTGCCGAACGCTCAAACCCCACCTGAGGTCGAGGCCGGCGATGTTTACGTGGTTCCCTATAACAACCTGGAGAGCCTAGAAGCAATCATGAAAAAGCACGGCAAGAAAATCGCCTGCTTCATGATTGAGCCGGTGATTGAGAATCTTTCAATCATCCTGCCGGATGAGGGTTACCTAAAGGCAGTTCGTGAGCTCTGCGATAAATACGACATTGCTCTGATCTTTGATGAGGTCAAGACTGGCCTCACAGCCGGTGTTGCTGGTGCTGCAGCAAGACTGGGCGTGAAGCCTGATCTAATAACTCTTGCCAAGAGCATCGGTGGCGGATTCCCGTTAGCTGCTTTTGGTGGCAAGCAGGAGTACATGGATGCTGTTGTTGATAATCGCATGGCGCACTTTGGAACCTACAACGGAAATCCATTGGTGATGGCTGCTGCCGATGCGGTGGATGAAATCTGCACCCCAGAAGCTTTGGCTGGTGCCGAGGCAATCAACAACGCGACCCTTGCAAAACTGGATGAAATCATTGCCGAGTATGAACTTCCTGCCCACACAATTGGGCTGGGAGTCAAGGGAGCGATGATCTGGTCACCAGATCCGGTTCGCAATTACCGTGATTACAAGGCAACCGACTTTGAAACTGCCGAGCTGTCATGGCTCTGGGGAGTAAACCGAGGCGTGCTGACCCCTCCGGGACTAGATGAGCAGTGGCTAGTGTCACTTGCCCACACCCAGAAGGACATGGACAAGATGGTTGAAAGCACCAGAGAGCTAGCCAAAGCACTCCGCGCCTAAACAAGCCAGTGAGTGAGGGAGCTCATCTAGTCAATGATTGTTTATTAGCATTGACCGGATGAGCTCCCTTACCTTTAACTACCCTGCAGACCTGCCGGTAGTTGAAAGACGTCAGGAGATCCTTGAGGCGATCAAAAACAATCAAGTAATAGTTCTGGCCGGAGCAACCGGATCCGGAAAAACCACCCAGATTCCTAAGATGTGTCTGGAACTTGGGCGCACCAGCATCGCACACACCCAACCCAGAAGAATTGCCGCCAGGTCGGTGGCAGAGCGGATTGCCGAAGAACTTAAAGTGGAGATCGGTGGTCTGGTTGGATATCAGGTCCGCTTCACGGATCAGGCCAGCAAGGCCACCAAGATCAAGGTGATGACCGATGGAATTCTGCTGAATTCGTTGCAGCGGGATTTGTCGCTCAAGCGCTACGACACAATCATCATCGATGAGGCTCACGAGCGGAGCCTGAACATTGATTTCCTGCTCGGTTACCTAAAGCAGCTTTTGCCCAGGCGTCCGGATCTGAAACTGATTATCACCTCGGCAACAATTGACCCCGAGTCGTTTTCGAAACACTTTGGCGATGCCCCGATTATTGAGGTGAGCGGCCGCACCTATCCAATCGACATTTGGTATCGACCGGTGAATTCAAATGCGGACGATAATTCCGATGTTGACGATTCCTCGAGCGCCAGCGACTACCTAGACGGTGTTGTGAGTGCATTAACTGAGTTGCAGCAGCAACCAACCGGCGACACTTTGGTTTTTTTATCTGGTGAATCAGAAATTAGAGATGCTCAGGATGTGCTGGCCGGCAAGATAGCGGCGGGAGTGCTTGATCGACAGACGGAAGTATTGCCGCTTTATGGAAGGCTAAGTTCGGCTGAGCAGCACCGAGTCTTCGAACCATCAAAGATAGCCGGAGTAAAGAGGCGAGTAATTCTGGCAACCAACGTTGCCGAGACTAGCTTGACCATCCCAAACATCAAATACGTCATCGATGCTGGAACCGCAAGAATCTCTCGCTATAGCCCCCGGGCCAAGGTTCAAAGGCTACCGATCGAAGCTATCTCACAGGCAAGCGCTAACCAGAGGGCTGGTCGTGCCGGAAGAACCTCGGCTGGAATCGCAGTCAGGCTTTATTCCAAAGAGGATTTCGACTCCAGGCCAGAATTCACCGACCCTGAGATTCTGAGAACCAATCTAGCCGCCGTTATTTTGCAAGCTGCCGCGAGCAAACTGGGGGATATTCGCAAATTCCCATTCCTGCAACCCCCTGATGCCAGGGGCGTCAAGGACGGCGTTGGGCTACTAAAAGAGCTGGGGGCGATTCTCGAGGATGAAGCTGGCCAAATTTCGCTCACAGAGGTTGGTAAGGGCCTTTCGCAAATCCCGATCGAGCCAAGATTCGCCAGGATGCTATTGGCCTCAAAAGCTGGCTCGTTGACGCGCGAGGTAATGATTATTGTTGCCGGGCTAACAATTCAAGACCCAAGAGAACGACCACTGGAAAAGCGAGAAGCCGCCGACCGATTGCATGCCAGATTTACCGACCCAACCAGTGATTTCTTGTCGCTGCTAAATCTTTGGAACCACATCGAAGACCAGCAGCGAAAACTGTCATCCTCGGCATTTAGAAGACTCTGCAAACAGGAGTTCCTGAATTACCTGCGGGTTCGAGAGTGGCAGGACCTAGTTCGTCAGCTGAAAGGACTCAGCTCACCATTGGGTTTGGAATATGGAAAACGAAAGAAGGATCCGGATGGCATTCACCGAGCCTTACTATCAGGGCTATTGAGTCAAATTGGCATTCAGCAGCTGATTGAGAAACCAAAGACGAAGACCGGCAAGCCACAGCGGGCAGCCTCTGTTTACCTCGGCGCAAACAACAAGAAGTACTTCATTTTTCCCGGCTCAGCCCTTGCCAAAAAGCCGCCAGAGGCGATGATGAGCGCGGAGCTTGTCGAGACCAGCAGACTCTTTGCCCGCATGAATGCGGCAATTGATCCCAGTTGGGCCGAAGAGCTGGCTGGGGATCTTTGTAAGCGAAGTGTCTCCGAACCACACTGGGAGAAAAAGCTCGGTGCAGTGATCGGCCTTGAAAGAGTTAGTCTTTTTGGCGTTCCGATTGTTCAGGGTCGCAAGGTTCAGTACTCGAAGATCGATCCGATGTTTTGTCGAGAGCTGTTCATTCGGCACGCGCTGGTTTATGGTCAGTGGGATTCCAGGCAGGTCTTCTTTGATAAAAACAGCAAACTACTAGCGGAGCTGGAAGAGTTGGCAGAGGCCTCCAAGGCACCCCAGCTTGCACCCACCGAAGACGATGTTTTTCTGTTCTACAACAACCGGATTCCACTTGATGTGTTTTCGACCCGGAGCTTTGAGGGTTGGTGGCGACAGGTCAGGGCGACCGAACCCGAGTTTCTAACGATGACCCGTGAGGAGTTACTTGGTGCCCATCAGGGGGAAGTTGACGGAGCTGAGTATCCAGGAGAAATAACTGTTGACTCTCAGCAGTTTCAGTTGAGCTATATTTTTGACCCATCCAGTCAGCACGATGGCATGTGTGTGGATGTTCCAATTGCATTGCTGGCAAACCTGAAACCGGCTGGATTCCAATGGCTGATTCCGACACTTCGTTCGGATCTCATCGCTGAAATGATCCGGTCACTGCCTAAAAACATCAGGCGAAACGTGGTGCCGGCAAAGGATTGGGCTCAGAAGGTGATGCAGGAACTGCCGGAACAACCAACTGGAATCCTGACCGAGAAATTGGCTTCTATCCTTCAGTCACTAAGTGGCGTGAGGGTCACAGCTGGTGATTTCAATCTGAATCAGATTCCAGCCAAGTACCAGGTCACCTATCGAATCCTTGACTCAAAAGCCAATCAGCTTGCAATCGGCAATGACCTGGCGGCCCTTCAGGCGCAGCTTGCAGATCACGCGGTTGAAGCAATAGCCGAGGTAGTGCAGTTTGAAGGCCCCACCATTGAAGCAAGCAACCTGCAAGCTTTTGACCAGGATCGGATCCCAAACAAGCTGGAATCAAGTCACGGAACAAATCGGGTCAATGCCTACCCCGCGCTAGTTGTAAACCCGGTCAACAGACAGGTCGATCTGAAGTTACTTTCCTCCGAAACGAAGCAAAATCTTGAGCACCCACTAGGGGTGGCAGAGTTGATTGTGAAGACAATTCCAAATCCCGTGAAATACATTGAGAGTCACCTAAGTCAACCCGAAAAACTTGCTATCGCCAGCCTCCCTTACAAAAACTTAAGTGACTTCGTTGCTGACGTGATCAGGGCCGGGGCCATCAAGCAGATTTCCAGCCTGGAAGAACTAGTTTTCACCAAGCAGGCCTTTGAGAAACAGCGCCAGCTGGTTGAGGCAATCTCAATCGAGTTGGTTTTTGATGTTGCAAAAATTTTGCTTCGAATATCTCAGGCAGCAAGTCAGGCCAACAAGACGATTTCCAACGCTCGAGCAATAGATTTCTTGAACGAACTGGCTTCTGAGAAGCTTCACATTCAAGAGCTACTGCAGCCGGACTTTGTCTCGGGTGTATCGCTAGCAAGACTGCCCAGGATCGAGGTCTACCTCAAGGCTATTTCCCAACGGATTACCAAGCTGCAAGAGCAGCCAGACCGGGATCGCATCGGTGCACTTGAGGTTTCCAAGGCAATCGAATTGTTTGAATCCGCCGGGGGAAAAATCCCACTAGCCCCCGCTGCCCCGGAAAATCTTGTCAGCGCTCGATGGCTACTTGAGGAACTTAGGGTGAGCGTGTTTGCTCAGTCGCTCGGAACCAGCGAACCGGTTTCACTAAAACGGATTCAAAAACTACTCAACTAGTTTTGTGGGAAACCTAGGTTTAGACCGCCATGGCTAGGGTCAAGCCACCTGGAAGTAATCACCTTGGTCTTGGTGAAGAATCTAAAGCCCTCTTCTCCGTGAGCACGGCTGTCTCCGAATAGTGAGTTCTTCCAACCTCCGAAGGAGAAGTAGGCAACTGGAACCGGGATCGGCACATTCACGCCAATCATTCCGGCCTCAACTTCGTTCTGGAAGCGTCTTGCCGCACCACCATCATTGGTGAAAATCGCAGTCCCGTTACCAAACGCTCCGCTGTTGATTAGCTCTAGGCCCTCATCGAATGAGCTGACTCGAACAACGCTCAGAACTGGACCAAAGATTTCCTCCTGATAAACCTTGGAGATTGTTGGAACCTTGTCAATCAGGGTTGGCCCAAGCCAAAAACCATCCTTGTCGCCGTCTACAGCAACATCTCTTCCATCCACCACGACATCCGCGCCATCGGCGGTTGCGATGTCGATGTAGCTGGCTACCTTGTCGCGATGCTCCTTTGTCACCAAGGGCCCCATGTCGCAAGAGCGGCGTCCGTCGCCGACCTTGATCTGTGACATCTTCGCCTGTATTTTTGCAATCATTTCGTCTGCAACTGGCTCCACTGCAACCAACACTGAGATTGCCATGCAGCGTTCGCCAGCAGAACCAAACCCGGCATTGACTGCCGAGTCAGCAACCAAATCTAAGTCAGCATCGGGCAGCACCAGCATGTGGTTCTTGGCGCCTCCGAGAGCCTGAACTCGCTTGCCATGCTTGGCACAGTTTTCATAAATATATCTGGCAATTGGGGTTGATCCCACAAAGCTGATTGAGGCAACATCCGGGCTTTCAATCAGGCCGTCAACCGCTTCCTTGTCACCCTGGAGGACATTGAAAACGCCCTCCGGTAGGCCAGCTTCACTCCATAGTTCAGCCATCCAAATCGCAGCACTCGGGTCTTTTTCGCTGGGCTTCAGGATTACCGTGTTTCCGGCTGCGATTGCAACCGGGAAAAACCACATGGGAACCATTGCAGGGAAGTTGAATGGGCTAATGATTCCAACCACCCCGAGTGGATGCTTGGTTGAGTAGACATCAACACTTGTTGAGGCATTCTCGGAATACTCACCCTTCAAAAGATGAGGCATGCCGCAGGCAAACTCAACTACTTCCTGACCCCTGGTGATCTCACCAAGTGCATCCGAGAGCACCTTGCCATGCTCTTCGGTGATGATTTCGGCCAACTCATGCTTGCGCTCATTCAAGAGCTCTCGGAAACGAAAAATTATCTGTTGGCGCCGTGCCAGGGAAGTGTCTCTCCAGGAAGGAAAAGCATCCTTTGCCGCGCTAATCGCCGTAGCAATGTCATTTGCATCCGCCAGTGAAACTTCCTTGGTGGCCTTTCCTAGAGCCGGGTCAAAAACAGGTGCTGTCCTCGTTGATGTTCCCTGGAAATGATTTCCTGCGACAAAGTGACTGACGGTTTTCATGGTTTGTTCCTAGCTGGTTGGTGAACGGAAAGTTTTGTACTAGCTGCAGGCTCGCTTGATCAGCTCAATAATTTTTTTCTCGGTGGCAGGGCCTATCGACAACAGAGCGAAGGATGCCGGCCACATCTCGCCCTCATCCAAGTTGGCGTGTTCGTTGAATCCCAGCGTTGAATAGCGAGTTTTGAATTTGCCGGCCTCCTGGAAAAACAGAATTGTCTTGCCATCTTTGGCATATGAAGGCATTCCATACCAGGTCTTGGCATCTAGATCGGGGGCGTGGGTTTTGACTAACTCATGAACTTTCTCGGCCATGGCCTTGTCTTGAGGAGCCATGGCTGAAATCTTGGAAATTACATCAGCTTCGGCAGCAGCTTTGTTGTTTTGGTTTTTGAGTTCGCGAGCGCGCTCCCGCATTGCCTTGCGCTCCTCGGGGGTGAAGCTTTCTTCCTTAGCTGCCACTTGCGCTCCTAATGCGTTAGCTAACTAAAGATTAGCCAATTGGGGATGATTTAGCTTGGTCAACTGGTTGTTCCCAAGCGCACCTAGCACTCGGCTTGCTCACAGCATGACTGGCTAGCGTTGCATGAAACCCTCAGGCACATTGTGCCCTCAAATGAATTGGAACAAATGGCTGAACTGCTCTATCGCCTTGGAAAATTTTCTGCCCGCAGGGCGCTATTGGTCATATCCATTTGGCTAATTGCGATCTTGGGATCAGGTGCAGCTGCGCTTTTAGCCGGAGGCAAGCTCAGTTCCAGCGTCACATTGGATGGAATTCCATCCCAGGACTTGATCTACCAGCTTGAAAACTCTTTTCCTGAAGCTGGCCGAGGGGTCGGCCAAGCCGTATTTCACAAAACCGATTCGATTCCATTCACTGATCAGGAAAAGGATGCAATAGCAGGTCTACTGGTCCAGGTCGAGGGGATTACCGGAGTCAATGAGGCACTTGATCCATTTGTAGCCCAAGCTCAACTTGACCAGCAACAGGCTGATTTAGAACAGGGCGCCAAGGAGCTTCTAGAGGGGCAAGCGACCCTTGATGCAGCGCAGGCGACCATTGACGCGAACTTGCAAGAGCTTTCGGCCAACAAGTCATTCTTGATTGAACAGGAAGCCAGCCTTGTCGAAGGCCTTGACCAACTAACAGCTGCGGGTTTGCCAGGTGCTGATCAGCTGCAACTAAACCTCGAGCAGGTCAGAGCCGGCCTTGCTCAAATAGAGGCCGGCGAACTAGAACTTGCTGGCGCTCAGGAAGAGCTAAATTCTGGCAAAGCGGAAGCTGAGCTCGCCAGCAGGTCTTTGGTGGCAGGTCAGGCACTTCTTGATTCAGCCGATGGGTTCGTAATTGTCTCTCCCGATGGCCTAACTGCCCTAGCGAATATTTACTTCGACGTGCAAATAAGCGAGATCGACGAAACTCTCGCTGTCACCGTTGTTGACACAATCCGTGACCTGACCCCAAGTTCCATCCAGGTTGAGTTTTCTCAGTCGCTTGTATTCTCGCTCGACGGGCTGCTTGGCATCGGAGAGGTTATTGGTTTGCTGGTCGCAGCAGTCGTGTTGATCGTCATGCTGAAAACATTCATTGGCGCGGGACTGCCGGTAATAGCAGCAATAGCCGGAGTGGCCATTTCGGCCGCGATCACATTCGCCCTGTCTTCAGTTATTGAAATGACCAGCACCACGCCACTGCTTGGAATCATGCTTGGTCTTGCCGTTGGTATTGACTACTCTCTTTTCATTCTGAACCGCCACCGACGCCAGCTGAAAGCCGGCATTGAGCTTCACAAATCAATCGGTTTGGCAAATGGAACCAGTGGAAATGCTGTTGTGTTTGCTGGAGTCACGGTCATCATTGCGCTACTTGCATTGAACCTGACTGGAGTTGGGTTCTTGGGTCTCATGGGTAGCGCAGGAGCGCTGTCGATCGTTATCGCGGTGTTAGTTGCATTGACACTGGTTCCAGCTGTGCTGGGAATTGCAGGCCTTCGGGTTCTAACAAAAGCTGAGCGTGCCAAGTTGAGCGAGGGCCCGGTGGACGCCCAAGCACAAGTGATTGCAGAGCCGGAACTAATAAAACCAGTGTTGGCAAACCGTCACCCGATTTTGGTGATGGTCTCTGTGATTGCCCTGCTAGGCGTCTTGGCAATTCCGGCTTCCAGTCTGAGGCTTGCATTGCCTGATGGTGGTTCAGAGTCTCCAGATTCCACTGCCAATAAGTCTTACAACCTGATAGCAGAAAACTTTGGCCCTGGAGCCAATGGAAACCTGGCAGCCATTGCAGAGATTCAGGAGCCGCTAGCCGAGGTCGAGCAACTTGAGTTGCAGGCGAAGTTGGCTGAAGACCTCAGCTCGCTTCCAAACGTTGCCAGTGTTTTGCCGGCAGGAGTCAGCCAGGCAGGCACCGAGCTAATGTTTGCTGTGATTCCAGTTGATGGTCCAACCAGTGAATCTACCGAACAGCTAGTTTTTGATATCCGAGATTTGGGCGCATCACTTGAATCAAATTCTGCAGTGAGCATGGAAGTCACCGGTATAGCTGCGATCAACATCGACATGTCCAAAAAGCTGGCCGAAGTTTTGCCACTTTACCTTGGCACAGTCATTCTTCTGTCGCTGCTGTTGCTAGTCCTTGTTTTCAGATCGTTGCTAGTGCCACTGATTGCCACCGGTGGATTCCTGCTTACGGTCTTTGCAACTCTTGGAGCGGTTGTCGCGGTCTACCAGTGGGGTTGGTTGGCTGACTTGTTCGGGGTTTATCAGCCAGGCCCACTGCTTAGCTTCTTGCCAACCATCCTGATTGGTATCACCTTTGGGTTGGCTATGGACTATCAGCTGTTTTTAGTCTCCGGAATGAGAGAGGCATATGTTCATGGCAAATCTGCCAACGACTCAATCAATTACGGCATGCAGTTAGGGCGAGCGGTCGTTATTGCCGCTGCAATCATCATGATCTCGGTCTTCGGAGGGTTTGCCTTTTCTCACCTAGCAATTATGAAGCCAATGGGATTTGGACTGGCAATGGGAGTGTTGATTGACGCATTCCTGGTGAGGCTGTTGTTGATGCCAGCTGTTATGACTCTGCTTGGAAAATCAGCATGGTGGATTCCTAAGTGGCTAGATCGCCTGCTGCCGGATGTTGATGTTGAGGGTGCCAAGCTAGAGAGAACCCACATTCAGGCTTAGGCTTCAAGTAATTATTGAAAGGGCTTAATAATGGCCAGAAAAAACAGAACACCGGATGAATATATTGCAAGGCTGAGAAACTACAACGTAGTTGCCGGCTTCCTGCACCTGATTCAGGCAATTGGGTTCTCATACATTTTGACTTTGCTGGATTACCAAATTCTTTTCCCAGTGAAAATTGAATATCCAACCGGCCCTCCGGGAGTCAACAGCCCAGCTGACGTCGTCACCCTATTTGATGTGAACATCGGTGCTGGAATTGTCGGCTTCTTGGCGCTATCAGCATTGTTCCACTTCATTATTTCTTCACCGATGTTCTTCCAGCGCTACAAGGCTGGCTTGAAGCAAAACCACAACTATTTCCGTTGGGTTGAGTACTCACTGAGCTCTTCAGTGATGATTTTCTGCATCGCACTGCTGAACGGCATCACAGACTTCGCAGCACTTGCTGCAATCTTTGCCGTGAATGCATCCATGATTTTGTTTGGAGCGCTGCAAGAGAAGTATGAAACCCCAGGTAGCGGCAAGGGCTTGCCATTCATCTTTGGTTCAATGACCGGAATTGTTCCTTGGCTAATTCTCATTCTTTACATCTGGCAGCCTGGTGCGACAAACGCATCGGACATCCCAGGCTTTGTTTATGGAATCGTAGTTGCGCTGTTTCTGTTCTTCAACACCTTCGGTTTCAACCAGGCCTTCCAGTACAAGCAAATTGGTCCCTGGAAGAACTACCTATTCGGTGAGTCCACCTACATCACACTTAGCCTCGTGGCTAAGACTGTTTTGGCATGGCAGGTTTTCTCAGGAGCAATCATTCCCGCGATAGTTAGCATGTAATTTCACAACATAAAAACCCGGTGGCCACCAGGCCGCCGGGTTTTTATTTTCAGGAGATTCCATGGTTATTTTCATCCGGCAGTCCACCAGGTCTTGCTAGGTTGAGAGCTGAGCAGATAGTTCGAAGGATGGGCAATAGCGTTGGAAGAGTTCTTTTTATTTTTAGGTGACCTACCACTGCACCCTTTTGCCGTTCACTACGCAGTCGTGCTGTTCCCACTGACTGCACTAATGGTTGCGCTAGCAGCCCTCTGGCCCAGATTTAGGGCCAAGTATCTTGGGCTGTCGGTAATTGGCCTAGCGCTCAGCATCCCGTTCGTGTTCATCGCCCAGCAGTCAGGTGAGGCTCTCGGTGATGCCTACTACGAACCTGATGTTCACGAAGAGTATGGCGAGATGATGATGCCGGTTGCTCTGGCAACGTTGGCAATAGCGGTTCTGTTCTGGCTAGCAATTAAATATCGTTGGCCTTCGATTCTGCTCAAAGCACTTGGCTTCCTAGCAGTTTCGGCAGCCGTGGGGGCAGTTGCCATCACATTTGTGGTTGGCCATTCAGGTGCTGAGGCAACCTGGGGTAACACGTTGAGTGCAGCCACCCAAGTCTTTGACATGAGAGAACTTTAATCTTGTTCTAACCACCGACTCACCTAGCGCTGCTTTGATTACAAACATCAAAGGAGTTGACATGGCAGACAAGAAGTATGAATTCGATAACCGCAAGCCTGGCTTTGCGTCCAAATTTGGCTCAACCGTAATTGCAGTTGGGTCGGTTGCAACAGCGCTTTCAATTGCAATGCCAAGTGTTGGTTCGTTCGTGGTGGAGCAAACAGCCGCCGCCGGCGCTGCATTTGGTGTTACCAACGAGAACCAGGCTGAGCCTGGCAGTGTTGCCGCGGCAGTTGCGGAAACCGCGAGTGGCTCTAATGGTTCTAGACCGGTAAGCACACCTGTTGCCACCACTCAGTCTGTAACCTCTGGCTCTGGTTCATCGGCAGTCCAAATCGAAACTCACGCACTGACCCCCAACCTCCCAATTGCCGTCGCTGCAACACCTGCCCCAGCACCGGCTTCAACTTCAAGCACTCCGACAGCAACGGCACCAACACCAACTTCGACTCCAGCACCAACACCAACTTCGACTCCAGCGGCCGATCAGGCTGCATCTTCGGAGCTTCCGCTGGAGCCAATCTCATCTTCAGGCAATACTTCCAGCCCTACTCCAACTGCTGGGGGATCAACATCAACTGGAGGCTCGAGCAGCTATGGCAGCTCAAGCAGTGCAGTGTCATCAGGAAGCTCAACCAGCACGTCTTCGGGTAACACATCAAGCCCAACACCTTCTGGCTCTGGTTACTCGAACGACGATGACCACGACGATGACCACGATGATGATGACCGTTATGACAGAGATGACCACGATGACGATGATGACCATGATGACGATCGTGATGACCACGATGATGACCACGATGATGACCACGATGATGACTAAGGGCTAACTCAGAAATGTTTAGCTACTCGGCAGAGTGCATGGGAACCATCTTCAATTTTCAAATTGAGGATGGTTTACCTGATGCTGAGCTCACGAGACACTGTGATGATGCGTTGGATATTCTTCGCGATGCCGATGAAACCTTTAGCCTCTATAAACCTGAATCGGAAATTAGTGAACTCAACTCGGGCATAAGACGTTGGGATTCTGCAAGTTCTGAGCAAAAGAAGATCCGCGAGGATTCGCTTAGTTGGAAAGATCAGACTGCAGGTTTTTTTGATCCCATTTCTCCTGCTGGAACCTATGACCCCTCCGGCTTGGTCAAGACCTGGGCAGCTAGAAACGCTTGCCACTTCCTGGAAGGAAATGGAGTTAGGCAGTTCACCTTGAATGCCGGGGGAGATATTTTTCTGAGTACAGATTTGGAGTCCCCCTTACTGAACCGGGTCGGGTTATCGAACCTGCGATCGATTGCAGCCACCGGTGCTGGGTCGAACCTGGTCTTGGATCTTGCTGGTACGAATTTCCGTGCCGTTGCCACAAGCGGTGCCTCGGAGCGCGGTGAGCACATATGGCGGGCAGCTGAGAGCTCAAGCTACGTGCAGGCAACGGTAGTCGCTAAGGATTTAGTTTTGGCTGACATTTGGGCCACTGCACTAATTAGCGGTGGTGATGCTGCGTTTAGTGAATTTGAGAGGCGCGTGGACAAGGACACAGCGCGTGCGCTGGTTACAACCCGTGATCTAGCAATTAGATCAAGCGCTGGCTTCGCTGAGCTGCTGGCAACTATTTAGAACTTAGACATTGCGCTGGTGACAGCCTTCTTGAATGCATCCACTGTAAAAGTTGCCCCAGAGATATTTCCATAATTTGTGCCCTGCTGTTGAATCGTGGCACTAATCAGCGTTACATAAGCTTGGGCTCGGCCGTTTGTGGCATCACCCTGCAGCATCTGAATATCAGTTATCACGCCATCGGTTTGGGTCAGAGATATTTGCACCGCTCCGTATTTATAGGTGATCACATCAGACTTTACGGTTGTTGTGACAGGTGCCGGAGCTTGAGTGTCTGCCGGGACAGCTGGCGCCTGGGTTTGCGTGGGCGTTGTGGCCTGACCAGAGGCGGGGGCCTGGGTTTCCTGGGCCGTGGGCGCTGGTGACTGTTCCTCGGTTTGGGTTGCGGCTGGTTCAGTCGCTGGAGAGTCCGCTGGAACCTCACCGGTTGCAGGTTCTTGTTCGACAGGCGTTGAGGTTGCGGTGTTGGATGCTTGAGGCAGCAACACAAGCTCATTTTCTAGAGTCTGTTGCCCAGCGCTCCATGCGACAGTGAGGCTGCTGGCCGCAACCAATGAGGTAAAGATCAGGGTTGAGTTTCTCACCAGGCGAACTCCTCAACGTGGATGCTAGCTTTTTGAACATTTAGTTTCTTGAGGGCTTGGACCGCAGAGTCTGACCATGCAGCCGGCCCACAAATATAGACATCGGAATCTGCAACAAAAGGTGCCAGTGAAACTAACCGGGCATACTCGGGAATCGGAGTTTCGCCATCTTCTTGCCTAGGAAGAAACCCTGGCCCGTTTGGCCTTGGTCCATCCAAAACATGAAGCGTGTGGTCACGCTGATTGCAAATTCGCTCTAGCTCGCCCAGCAGCGCTGCATCGGATTTGTCGGTGACTCGGTAGACGACAGTGACGTCGCCTTTATCAGAAGCTAAGCTCTCGGCCAAGGCTCTGATGGGGGCAACCCCAATTCCCGCGGCAAGCAGCAACACATGTTGTTTGGTTCGCTTGGATTCGCTAAACACACCAAACGGGCCTTCCAAGATCACCCTGGTCCCGGGTTTGGTTTCTTGGAGCAGTGCGGTGTCATCACCGCGGTTTCCAATAGTGAAGCGGATTCTATTGCTGGGGGAGGCACTGACTGAAAATGGGTGGGGTCGCCACCACTGTCTGGCGGTTAGTACTCGCAGCATGAAGAATTGACCAGCTTCAGCACCCATTCGTTCGATCCTGTTGCCGCCGACCGAAATCGATGTAGTGCGATTGGCATCTGGTGCCACCTCAGCAACCCGAAGATTCAATCGAAGCGACTGGATGATCGGGACCAAGAACCGGAACCAGGCAATGTTCAAACCCACGAATACATAAAGCGCTATGAAGTAGGCGGCAAGAAGTGGTTCGGCTAGGAACTCCGTTCCAAGGCTGAACTGGTGTGGAATCGCTGCAAACACAGAGATGTATGAAACAAGGTGAATCAAATACCAGGCCTCATAACTGAGCTTGCGTCTTGCGGCATTCACCGAACTAATCACAACCAAAATCATCAAAGCCAGGCCGATAGTTGCCAGCAGTAGGTCTTGATAGTCAATGACCAGGTGCAGCAGAGTCGCCAGGATGTTGACACCATCTGTTATCGAGTAGCTGATTAGAGCTGAAATGGTGTGACCAACAAGAAGATATAAAAGCGGCTTACCAAGTTTCTTGTGAGCGTGAGTCAACTTGTCAAGACCCAGGGTTTGCTCTAACCAGGGCACCCGAGCAATCAGAATCATATGGATCAGGAGCAGCGATGTTCCTACCAGTGCGCTGAGGCGATTGAAAGCATTGAACCAGCCAGCCAAATCATCAATCCCAGCTAAGCCACCGTTTGCCAAAAACGCCAGCGTGGGTGCCAGGACTGCGGCTAAGCCCAGGATTTCGACAGCGTCGCGCCTGCGTTGCAGGCGCAGCAGCTTGCCTGTTCCGAGGACCACGACTTGATTTCTAGTTTCTGACACGTTGCTAGTTTGGTGCCCAGGAACTGTGAGTTGTCTGGAAAGTGGAGTTTGTGAGAAAACTCTAATTTGGCGCTAACCCTAGGTTCATGACACCTTTGTCTTATATGGGTATGAACATTGGGCTCCGCACCTTCACTAGCGCCATCGTAGCTAGCCTGCTGGCAATAGCTCTAACCGGTTGCTCAGTGGCCCAGAGCACAGATTTTCAAAACTTTGACTCAATCGTTCTGGATGGAAACCCAACACCAACACCAACTCAAACGATTGATTCGGCTGGCCAAGCATATGCCACGGACCCATATGCTGAGGTAGATATTGAAGATCAATCAGGTGATGGCCGATCGGTAGCAATTGATGAAATCAAGGTGGCCAGAGGAAATTCGTTTTTGGTGATCTATGACCTGAACGGGTTCGTACTTGCCCAGTCGCTGGTAACGCCACAGAGTCAACCCGTTACATTGCTTTTGG
>CAZBTW010000006.1:0-17383 GCA_964494925.1 uncultured Aquiluna sp. | reverse complement strand
CGTTTCGCTGATATTCAAACTCAACATTTCGCTCTGCCGCATCTGGAGATCCAGCAACATCAATTACCACGCTGTGGTCAATTACCATTTCTGCCGGCGCCAGTGGGTTGATTTTTTGAGGATCGCCGCCAAGCTCCTGAACAGCCTCTCGCATAGTTGCCAAGTCAACGATGCAGGGAACGCCTGTGAAGTCCTGCATGATTACCCGAGCTGGAGTGAATTGAATTTCGGTGTCCGGCTCTGCCGTTGGATCCCAGTTCACAATCGCGTCTACGTGCGCCTGAGTTACGTTCACATCGTCTTTTGTGCGCAACATGTTCTCAAGCAAAATCTTGAGACTGTAGGGCAGCTTCTTGACATCAAGGTCAGCCATCGAATAGTACTTGTACGACTTGCTTCCGGCTGTCAGGGACTTTGCTGATGTGTTGCTCTGGGACATGTAGTTGAACTCCTTGAAGATTTACGTCTCTAATCTACCCTCTATCGGCCTGCTGATGCGTCGCAGCAGGATCCACGTCAAAGCAAGGAGTGCAGCGTAGGCAGGAGCCCCCATAATCACACGCGATAGCGCCAGCAATTCAACTTGGTCCGAAAAGTAAAGCGGCAGCTGAACAGCTAACCTCGCCCCAAAGAATCCCACCCAAATCAAAGTGACAGTTCTAACTCTAGAAAACAAAGCCTTGTCGCTTCGCCAGCTAGGAATTCCAAAAATCAGCTGCACCACATAGCCCATCAGTGGCCTTCTAAACAAGACAGATAAGGCCATGACTGAGCCATAGGCTGCGTTTGTTATGAAGCCGGGTATGAAGTAATCGGCTGCCTGTCCGCCATCTCGCAGAGCCAAGAAAGCAGCGAAGGCAATCGCTAGTGCGCCAATTGTCGCCTGCATTATTGATTTTCGCTGCCCAAGTCTGATTGCAATAAAGAAAGCAGAGCTTACTGCCGCCACACCGACAGCCGCGATCGGTTCCTTTGTTAGTGCGAAGACTATTGAAAACAAAGTTGCAGGAAGAACGGCTTCTGCGATCCCCAACGGACCACCGATGCTTGCTAGCAATGACTGTTTACTTAGCGAGTAGCCAGATTCATTTTTTTCTAGCCCCAAGCGTCCGGCAACATCATCGGAATTCGTCAAGATTCATTCCCAACCGGAAGCTTTAGTGGCAACAGGTCACCCGGCGGCATAGCCAGCTCGCCACGACTAACAGCTGTCGACCGAAAGACCTGTACTAGCTTTTCGTAAACATCTTCATCGATGCTGGATGCACTAATCACGCCACGAAGGAACCACCTGGGGCCATCAACACCAAGAAATCTAGTTGGCCTAGAAACCCTGTTGTCTCCAACCATGGCAGGGACGCTACCGCGCAACTCGGGCCCAACGAGGCCATCATTCCGTTCGATTTGACCACCCTGATCTGCGACGCTCTTCTCTAATGCATCCATGGTAGGAGCCCAGAGGCCATCAGTCTTGGTCGCGGCGAAGGCTTGCATCTGCAGGCGGTGACCCTGGATCTCGACCGTAAGAGCCATCACGCGCTTGGAATTGTCATCGATGTCTGCCCGAATCTGCATTTCTTGCCTTGGAGCAAGACGAATTGACCCAAAGTCAAGATAAGGGGTCAGCACACCAATTTCAGAGATGTCGAAAGGACCTGCTGTTGCTCGATCATGCGGTGTTATTTTTTCCATTTAGCTTCTTCCGCTCGAGCCAAATCCAGTTACGCCGCGACTAGATTCAGGTAGCTCCTGAACTGACACAAACCTTGCACGCTCAACCTTCTGGAACAGCAGCTGAGCGATACGGTCGCCCTCTGCGACCTCGAAGTCTTCGTCTGAGGTGTTGAGAAGGCTAACCATAATTTCACCACGGTAGCCGGCATCTACGGTTCCAGGCGCGTTTACGATTGTGATCCCGTGCTTAGCAGCTAGCCCGCTTCTTGGGTGAACCAAGCCAACGTAACCATCTGGCATAGCTACCGAAACCCCAGTTCCCACCAGGGCCCTAGTTCCGGCCTTCAGGTTAAGCGAAGATGTCGAACGAAGGTCGGCCCCAGCATCACCGGGCTTGGCATAAACCGGCTCAAAGCCTGGCTTTGCGATTATCAATACTTCCAAATCCACTCCTAGAGCGTAATCTATTCTGATGTCTACTTCCTCGTATTTCGAACGGTTACATCCATCAGTCGGTTTTCTTTTGGCCCTTGGGCTCTCATCTCCGTTGGTTCTTCTCTCAGTATTGCCAATGTCAGAGACCTACGCAGTGATTTTGGCCGGCGTGGTTCCAGTGGTGCTAATTGCCCTGGCGATTTTCAGCGCGCCCACAATCAAGGTCACGGAAAACTTGACTGCCGGAAGGATTAACATTCCAATTTCCGCACTTGGCGACTCAGAGGTGATTTCAGGGGTAGCCCTCAAACACGAACGTGGTCCTGGATTGAGCCCGGCAGCACAATTTTTAATCAGAGGCGACATCAAGACAATGTTGAAAATCGACGTTGCTGACAGCGCTGATCCAACTACCTACTTGCTGATCAGCACTCGGGAACCAGAAAAGCTAGCTAGCGCACTCGATGCAAACAGGGCCTGACCGACCCTTGGAAGCTAGTTGAGCCATCGGCTTCACAAGGAAACAGTTCACACAGGTGAATTCGTTTTCTTGGACAGGAACGACCACTACCTCAAGCTCCTCGTTCACAACATCAGGAATTGAAAAGCTGTCGACATTGTCGACATCGTCCTCGGTTGTTGAGGGCTGGGACGGGATCCGTTCCTTGATTGCATCAAGAGACTCAGTGTCATCATCGGTTTTGCGGGTTGCATCGTAATCCGTTGCCATGGCTGGGCCTCTCTGTGCGTCTCGGCGTGAACTATGCCCTAGGAATTACAAAAATGCAAGCTCGGCTCGCCAGATAGAAATAAAGTTGTCAGAAACTCACCGCCGCAAATAAGCCAAGTTAGCCGCGCTAGTGCCAAACTTTAGCCAAGGAGGCGGCAATGGAGCTTAGATTCGTAGCACGCGACGCAGAGATCATCACCCTCGAGTCTGACCACGGTCAAAGGTATCAGCTGCCAATTTCTGACGAACTCCGCGAGGCTATTCGCGCCAATCCAAAAGTTCAGGATTCAAACTTCAGCCCGCGTGAGATTCAAAACTTGATCAGGTCAGGTAAATCACTGGAGGAGGTTGCTTCCACACTTGAAGTCACGGTGGCCGCGATCGAACCATTTGCCGCACCAATTTTGGATGAACTGCGGTTCGTTTTAGACGCAGCTCTCAGTACCCAGGTTCCCGTTGGTTCGACAATGCAAAGTTTTCGCGAATTGATCCAGGACCAGCACCCAAGTTCAGAGTTTAAAGCAGCAAAGATTGATGGGGTGTGGGTCATCTCAGCGACCGACGAGGAAGAGCTCAGCTGGACCTTCGACCCTAAGACCAGGCATTTGGAGCCTGCAAACCAAGCAGCTGGCAACCTAACTCGACAGCATGCTTCTAGGGACATAATTGCCGCTTCTGCCAAGAGCCGACCGATCCAGGAACCCGACGTAGAACAAAATCCGGAACTTGAGAATCCAGAGAGTGCTTCAGTGCACAGTCTCGTGGACGAGCTGCGCAGCCGCCGAAATCAAGAGACTGCTAAGCCAGCTACTGCTAAGGGAAGAGCTTCTCTTCCAAGTTGGGATGAAATCGTACTTGGAGCCAGCAATTCAGAATCCGATACGGATTAGCGGAACCTTCGTTTCAGCCGGACTCAGCGCTCCATGATGAGCAATCATCTCAAAACTACGTGGCTTGAAATATTTGCTGTGGTAGAGCGTGTAATTGGATTTGGCTAGCAACATCAATTCAGGCAGTCTGGATCGGGCAGCCGTTGTGACGTCACCGAACCATCCTGCAGAAATTGCGTCGCTTGTGACTACAGCATCGAAGGCGTAGTTGGTCGATTGAAGATCTGCCAACACATCTGGTATTGCCAGCGCTGAATCAAGGTAGACATAGTTTACGCGAGTGTCCCCCGCAACAAATTGAACCGAACCACTTTTTTCGTATGCTTCATCCAACACCAACTGTCGGGCCTTCTCGGTCTCCACCATTCCGTGGTCAGCGGTAATGATTACCCCAACGTCCTTTGGCAAAGATGCACAGAAACTACGCAGTTGAGCATCTAAATCCTCGAGCATCGCTGCCCATCCGGGTGAGCTCCAACCGTTCCGATGGCCGTATTTATCGAGTTCGGGGATGTAAAGGTAGTTCAGCGAAGGTTCCTTGGTGGTAACGATTGAGCGAGCAACCTGAAACTTCTCCTCCCAGGTATCGGCGTCGTTGAACTCCGCTCCGCGCATAGTCGCTTCGGTGTAGGGAGTGTTTCGGTACTCGGTTGCTGCAATCACGTTGCACTTCACTCCGAGTCGCATTGCCTTTTCAGCGATGGTTTCCACCGGCTGCCAGATTCTTGGATCGGTTCTTTCATTCCAGCCGATAAGCAGGTTGATTTGTTCGTTGAAATCTCGGTCCCAGACCTTATGACCAACCAGGCCGTGCTCCCCCACGCTAACTCCGGTAGCGAACGAGGCGATGTTGGCACTTGTGGTTGCAGGAAACGCACAGTTTGAAATTGCACTCTTAGTAAGCAATGAACTGAGCCAAGGAGCATGTCCGCTTCGCTGCTGTATCTGCTCGGCACCCAGGCCGTCAATTAGAACTACGAAGACTTTCTTGCGAGCCGAAAGCCCCAATGGGTTCGCCTCAGCCAGCACCGAAGATAGTCCGGATGAAAACACGTTGCGAATGTTCCCTAAAGCTTTGGGGACTGGGGGTAAAGTCGAACTCACTTGTCAAGTTTCGCACAGCTAGGGCCCATGACTGATCCAACCGAAAGAATTGTTGACATTGATGTCTCCGATGAAATGCAAGAGAGCTTTCTCGAATACTCATACTCAGTCATCTACTCACGAGCACTTCCTGACGCCAGGGATGGCCTAAAACCAGTACAAAGACGCATCGTCTACCAAATGGGGCAGATGGGCCTAAGGCCCGATCGTGGTCACGTCAAGTCAGCCCGCGTGACAGGTGAAGTGATGGGAAAACTCCATCCACACGGTGACGGAGCGATTTATGACGCCCTGGTTCGAATGTCCCAGAACTTTTCCCTGCGACTCCCGCTAATTGATGGCCACGGAAACTTTGGAAGCCTGGATGACGGTCCGGCTGCCGCCCGTTATACCGAGGCCCGCCTAGCCCCTGCCGCCGAGCTCCTCAATGAGAGCCTGGACGAGGATGTTGTTGACTTTGTCGCCAATTACGATGCCCAACTGACAGAGCCATCCGTGCTGCCGGCTGCATTCCCAAACCTGCTTGTAAACGGAGCAAGTGGAATTGCAGTTGGTATGGCTACAAACATGCCGCCGCACAACCTGCGAGAAGTGGTGGCTGCCATTCAGCTGCTTATCGAGAATCCAGAAGCCAGTCTTGAAGCGATCATGGAGGTAATGCCGGGACCAGACCTCCCATCCGGCGCTATTGCGCTAGTGGGAGAAAATCTAGCTGACGCCTATGCGACCGGTAGGGGAAGCTTTAGAACCAGGGCAAAAATCTCAATCGAAATGGTTGGCCCCCGGCGCACCGGTTTAGTTGTCACCGAGTTGCCCTACTTAGTCGGTCCAGAGCGGGTCATCGAAAAAATTCGAGATGCGGTTAACGCTAAGAAGCTCGAGGGAATCCACAATGTTGTGGACCTAACCGACCGCGAGAACGGGCTACGACTAATCATTGAGCTGAAAACTGGCTTCAACCCAGATTCTGTAATCGAGGCTCTCTACCGGCTCACGCCGCTTGAGGAAAGCTTTGGGATCAATAACGTCGCACTGGTCGAGGGCAGGCCTCAGCAAATGCCGCTCAAGGCACTGCTTGAGGTCTACCTCAGCCACAGAATTGAGGTCACCAAGAGACGGAGTAAGAACCGTCTAGACAAGCGCAAGGCTCGGCTGCATCTTCTGGATGGTCTCGCAATTGCTGTTGTGAATATCGATGAAGTCATTGATGTGATTAGACGCTCTGACACGGCTGAGCTTGCCAAAAAGACCCTTCGGACTGTCTTTGACCTCTCGGATTTGCAAGCCGAGTACATCCTGGAGCTCAGGCTTCGCCGCTTGACACGTTTCAGTCTGATTGAACTTGAGCAAGAGGCCGACACACTTCGTCGGGAAATAGCCGAACTCGAACAGATCCTCGGCAGTGAATCAAGAGTTCGCCAATTGGTTTCCAGAGAATTAGCAACCATCGCGGAGACCTATGGCGACCAGCGCAGGACTCAACTGATTGACTCCGATGGTATGACTGTTTCTAGGAAACCAGTCGAAGTAAAGCAACTAGAAGACAGCCCAACTACTGTGGTTTTCGACGCCCTGGGTAATCTCTATCGAACGCAGGGTGAAGGCCCGACCGGAGGCCCGACAAGCATCAACACAACTCTTCGTGCGGATATTGCCCTGATTACCTCAGCTGGACGTGCAATTCGGGTTCACGTTTCTGATTTGCCGAATATTACGCAGGGGGTCAGCACCAAGGCATCCAGTGCAGATGAGTTCTTGGGCCTGACCAAAGAACGGGTAATAGCTGCTGCAGCTTGGACCAGCGCTGAGACGTTCGCATTGGGTACCAAACATGGTGTCGTAAAGAGATTGACTGGGCCGCTTCCCGACAAAGACGAGGTGAGCGTTGTCAGCCTGAAGGATCTCGACGAGGTTGTTGGTTTCGCGCCTTGCGACGACGATGCCGAGCTCTGGTTCGTCACCGCTGCGGGAAACCTACTTGTATTCCCAGCTACTGCAGTTAGGCCCCAAGGCTTGGCGGCCGGTGGCATGCAGGGAATCAGCACCGGTGATACCTACGTGATTGGCTTTGGCGCAGCGCTTGATGAGTCCCAACTTGTTACGGCAGCCAATAACTCCCAATCTCTGGGGGCTACCGACCCTGGTTCTGTGAAAATAACGCCCCTATCTGCCTACCCCAGGAAGGGAAGAGCCACCCAGGGCGTTCGTTGCCATCGATTCCTGAAAAACGAAGACCAACTCTATTTCGCGGGCGTGTCCACTGAACCTAAGCTCCTAAATTTTGAAGGCGTTGAAATTGCTCAGGTCGAGCCAAACCCCAAGCGAGATGCCAGCGGGGAGAGCCTGGATCAATACTTAGCGGCAGTCAGCTAGGCGTCGATCTTTTCTCGGTCAAAACTATCGGCTGATTCAACGATAAAGTCTCGCCTGGGAGCTACTTCGTTTCCCATCAGTAACTCGAAGGTTTTCTCCCCCGCCATTGCGTCGGCTGCTGTAATGCGCCTAAGCATTCGGTTTGCCGGTTGCATCGTAGTCTCAGCCAACTGATCGGCATCCATTTCACCTAAGCCCTTATAGCGCTGAATCGGTTGCTTATAGCCCTTCCCAGATGACTCAAGTTTCTTGAGTAGTTCTACCAGTTCAGCTTGCGAGTAGGTGTAAATAACCTCTTTGTTCTTTCCTGTTGTTTCAACCCGGTGCAGCGGCGGAACAGCGGCGAAAACCCTACCTGCCTCAACCAGGGGTCGCATGTAGCGGAAGAAAAGGGTGAGCAAAAGAGTGCGAATGTGAGCACCATCGACATCGGCATCGCTCATCAAAATGATTTTTTCATATCGAACCTGGGAAAGATCAAAAGTTCTACCGGAGCCTGCCCCCAACACCTGAATTATCGCGGCACACTCAGCATTCGAGAGCATGTCGGAAAGCGAAGCCTTCTGGACGTTGAGAATTTTTCCGCGGATAGGCAGCAGTGCCTGAAAAGCCGAGTCTCGGGCTAGCTTGGCTGTTCCCAGTGCGCTGTCACCCTCCACAATGAACAATTCACTTCCCTGGGTTGAGCTACCTCTACAATCAACGAGCTTGCTCGGCAGAGACGATGATTCGAGGGCATTCTTCCTACGCTGTGTGTCCTTCAGGCTGCGGGCACTTATTCGGGTCTTTGCCTCACTGACTACCTTGTCCAGCAGCGCATCTACCTGAGCCTTGGTCCCGCGCACCTTGCCGGTGAGCATTTCATCTGTCCAGCTAGAAACTGCACTGGCAACTATCTGCTTGATTGCGGGAGTGCCGAGGGTTTCTTTAGTTTGACCTTCGAATTGAGGCTCAGGAAAACTGACAGACACGACCGCAGTGAGACCTGCCATAACATCATCTCGCTCGATCCTCAGCGAAGTTGCCTTGAGCTTCCTGGCATTTTGTTCAATAGCAGCTCGGAAGGATTTAACCAGAGCTTGCTCAAAACCTGCAAGGTGAGTTCCGCCCTTTGGAGTGGCAATTATGTTGACGAAGCTTCGGATTGTGGTGTCAAAACCAGTCCCCCACCGCAGCGCGATGTCGACACGGCACTCCCGGTCAACTTCCCGGCTCATCATGGCTCCGGATTTCTCATCTAAAACCGGGACGGTTTCTTTGAAGCTCGCGGTGTGCTGAATCCTTCTAGTCTCAAGGACTGGACCGTCATTGCTCAAGTATTCGACGTATTCAGCAATCCCGCCCTCGAAGTAAAATCGCTGGTTCGCACCTGTTTGCTCGTCATGCACTTCCAGCTCTAGTCCGTGGACCAAAAATCCAGTTTGCCTGAGCCTTCCCTCGAGATCTTGCATCGAGAAAGTTGCATTCTTTTCAAATATCTGAGGGTCAGGCCAATATCTGACCCGAGTGCCAGTCTTAGATTTCGCGACTTTGCCAACTTGGCGCAACTCGCTCTTTTTCAAAAAGGGTGTGAAGTTAGAAGTCGGTAAATCCCCGTCGAAAACCCCTGGTTCTCCCCGGTGAAAAGACATTGCCCAGGTAGCACCGTTGCGGTCAACCTCTACGTCCAGTCGTTCGCTGAGTGCGTTTACCACTGATGCCCCTACACCATGCAGTCCGCCCGAGGCGCCGTAAGAACCTCCACCAAACTTCCCACCGGCATGGAGTTTGGTAAAGACGACCTCAACTCCACTAAGCCCAGTCCTTGGCTCAATATCGACTGGAACTCCGCGACCATTGTCGGCGACTGAAATCGAGCCGTCCGTGTGAATGTTTACCTGAATCTTGCTTCCATGACCAGCTAGAGCCTCGTCAACGGAGTTGTCGATTACTTCCCAAAGGCAGTGCATTAGACCACGCTCGTCGGTAGAACCGATGTACATTCCAGGACGCTTGCGAACAGCCTCAAGTCCCTCTAGGACTGACAAATGCCTTGCTGAATAATCTTCCACCGACACACAATAACTGGCAAAGCCGAAACAGTGCCGCTGCCACTTCGCCTTTAGCGAAACAGAGTGAACTTGGGAACTACTTGACCTGCCACGTGGTTGAATAGAGCACGATGGAAAATACAACTGAAGCAACAAAGTTAGTAGCAAGCGACCGATGCGACGTCTGTGGCGCACAAGCCTACATTCGCGTTGAGCTGGCCGGCGGTGAGCTTCTATTCTGCGCCCATCACGGCAACGCCAACAAGGAAAAGCTACAGCCACTTACGATTCAGTGGCACGACCAGAGCGCGGATCTCAGTAAGAGCTGAGTTCTCTGATTTGTTTCACTAATTCCATTATTTCTGTTGGCCAGCTGGCTTTTTGGGCACCAATTTCAGTCAACACTAAATCAAGAATTTCGGGATTCTTGGCCAGGAGTGGCCCGAAATACTTAGTTGCAATAAAGGCGCCGTTTATTTGAACATCGGGGCCAGTAAGTTCACTGTTTCGATATCCACCAATCATCGAACCATCTATTTCAGTGCTCGAGAATGCGCTGACCCTCTCCCCTTGCTCCTGAGCATCTAGCCCTCGGATTTTTCCCATAAAGAACTCGTAGGTTGAGCCAACAATTAGCGTCGCCTTCCCGCTGTCATAGCGGGACTGCAGCGCTGGGGTGAGCTCAGTTAGCTGCTGCGTGTAGTGCCTAATTGCGGCTCTGGAACCATCCCCAATCAAGACAAAATCAGCCAGATCAACCGTCTCTGCCTGCTCAAACCCAACACCCTGAGCTGCTAGGAAGTACGAAATGACCTCCAAGTTTCCCTGGTCACCGTTGTTGTTGAAGTGCTCAGGATGGAAGCTAAAGTAACTAATCATTTGGCTAGCCCCCAATGACGTCTCACGCGACGCATGGCATCGGCACTAAACAACACCGTAGGATTTGGCCCGGCAACCTCCATGAATTGGTCGGCAGCTTCGGTGGCGTCTGAGATGACCTTGCCCACCGGTATGTTCTGAAACTTTAGGCGCAGGGCCAAGTCGGCTGCGTTATAACCACCAACAATGTCCACCTTGTTTAGGCCAGAGAAGTCAACAGTCCATAGCCAACTTGGGTCATGTATGTCACGTCCAGCCATAAGCATCAACGGAGACTCATTGCCGAGTAGTTCATTTAGATTCTTTTGAAAACTCGTAGGGTTCTGAACCAGCCGAAGAGTTAGGTTGCGCCCCTGAAGCTCAACTACTTCATTCCTTGCAAACACAGGCTTCAGATTTGATAGCACGCCTTGAACCAAGTCGTCTTTGGGTTCAATCAGCTCGTGGACTGCCGCAACGGCAGCCGCCAAGTTTAGAGCCTGGTGACTCCCCAGATTCTTAGTTGCGAAAGTTTTACTGACACCATTCGCTTTTACTAACACCTGCTCAATCCCCGCTTGAACATTAGCTGCGGGCTTTGCCACTGAACCGAAGTTCAATGCATATGTGAACTCAGAGGCTGGAAAGGCATCAGGCTCTACACCAAAACAAATCACCTTTGAGTTGAAATCAATTTGGGTGAGGTTGTTGTCCTCCGCGTTTATCAAAACTGTATTTGCATGGTTGCCAATAGTGTTTAGCATCTTGATGACTAAATCCGGATCAACGAAACGATCCAGTTGATCTGAATAAACATTCGTGAGGACCGCAAGCCTTGGGCTTAGTTCGGAGACAAGTGCTGCTCCATGGCCCTCATCCCACTCCAAAACCGCAATGTCGTAGTCAATTTTTCCTGTGAAATCACACTCGGACAAAACAGCAGAAACCAAACCCTGTCGAATATTGGCAGTGCTGGTGTTAGTGAAAACCTTGAGACCATGAGCTTGCAACAAACCCACTAGATAGCTTGTGGTGGAGGACTTTCCGGCGGATCCAGAGACAACCACCAATCCCAAAGGCACCCGGTCGATGGCGGACTTTAGTAGCTTTGGTTGAATTGCACCTGCAATCAGCCCTGGCAGTGCTGAGCCTCCGCCCGGTCTGACCAGACGAATCAGGAACCTAGCGATTTTCCCGAACGTAACAGCCAGGAAAGTCAGCATTTAGCCGTCCAGGTAATCTCTGAGCAGCTGTGACCTTGAAGGGTGGCGTAACTTGGACATTGTCTTTGACTCAATCTGGCGGATTCGCTCACGGGTAACCCCGAACTTCTCACCGATCTGATCCAGAGTCATCTGAACGCCATCGCCAAGGCCGAAGCGTGACCTAATTACTCCAGCCTCTCTGGGGTGGAGACTGTCTAGGACGCGCTCAAGCTCCTGCTGCAACATTGTGAAACCCACTGCGTCAGCTGGGACAACAGCCTCGGTGTCCTCAATAAGGTCACCGAACTCGCTGTCACCATCCTCACCCAAAGGCGTTGAAAGTGAGATTGGCTCCCGACCGTACTTCTGAACTTCAACCACCTTTTCAGGAGTCATGTCAAGTTCTGCAGCAAGCTCTTCGGGAGTTGGCTCTCGACCAAGGTCTTGAAGGAGTTGACGCTGAACCCGAGCAAGCTTGTTGATTACCTCAACCATGTGTACTGGGATACGAATAGTTCGAGCTTGGTCGGCCATGGCGCGAGTAATTGCCTGTCGAATCCACCAGGTTGCGTAAGTTGAGAACTTGAAGCCCTTGGTGTAATCAAACTTTTCAACGGCGCGAATCAAGCCGAGATTTCCCTCTTGAATCAGGTCAAGGAACTGCATTCCTCGACCGGTGTAGCGCTTTGCCAGGGAGACTACAAGCCTTAGGTTCGCCTCAAGCAAGTGAGCCTTGGAGCGCTTGCCATCTTTTACAACCCAGTTCAGGTCTCGACGATCCGCTGGCGACAGACTCTGGTCGGTTGCAAGCTTTTCCTCGGCAAACAAGCCCGCTTCAATTCTTTTTGCAAGCTCTACCTCGAGCTCCGCATTTAGAAGAGCAACCTTTCCAATCTGCTTGAGGTAATCCTTCACAGGGTCGGCGGTAGCGCCGGTGATAGTTAGGTTCTGGACCGGAATGTCGTCTTCGTCATCCTTGATGACCAAAGCATCGGTTGGAAGATCAATTAGGCCGGTGCCTGGATCTGCGTCCTCTGCGGTCAGGTCAACAGCGGCTCCTGCTTCGCTGACAATTTCCTCTACAGACTCTAGAGTGCTGTCCTTGGCCTTTGAAGCGCGCTTGGCAGGGGCCTTTGCGGCTGCGGGCTTAGCCGTTTTTGCAGCGGCAGCCTTCTTTGCAGGTGCCTCTTTTTTGGGCACTGCAGCTTTCTTAGCGGGAGCCTTGGCTGCGCTAGTGCTGGCGGTGTCTTTGGCTTTTGCCTTAGATGCGGTAGCTATGATAATCCTCTGTCTCGGGCAGACTTTAAACCCTTGTCAAGTCCGAGGACCTGGAAGGGTTTCGCTCAATTATGCCACTAAAGCAGTGGTTTAGTAGTTAAAACCCAGAATTAGTCGGATTTTATTCCGAGTCGTCGGAAGCTTTACGCATTGTGGTCAAATAGTTTTCAAGCTCCTCGGCCAACTCGTCAATGGTCGGCGGCTCGCCAGAGGGTCTTCCGATCGGAGCTCTGGACGGTCCTGCCGTTCCCGAAGAGTAACCCTGCTCAAGGGTTTGCACGAGCTTGGCCAACTCAGGGTTATCCGCCACTTGCGCATTTACTTTGCCTGCAAATTCAGCAGCCGCGTCTCGAATCTTGTCTGAAGGAAATACAAGGCCGGTTGCCGCGCTAAGCAGTTCCAGACCGGTGAGAGCAGCATTCGGAACCTCATTATCGGCAAGGTAGTGAGGCACCAGTAAGACAAATCCGGCTGTGGCAATCCCCTCCTTGCTCAGTCGGTACTCAAGTAAATGAGTAACATTCCCTGGTACTTGAGTCTGAGGCTTCCATTCTGAAAATCTTTGGATCATGTCTGTTCTATTGCCAGAAACTGTCACACCGGCTGGCCTTGTGTGTGGAATCGGAAATGGGATCGAGTGAACCCACGTGAACTGACTAACTTCAAACAGTTTCATGATTTCGAGAATGCTCTGGGCAAAGCTTTCCCATTTCAAATCCGGCTCATAGCCCTCGAGTAGTAGGAACGGCTGGTGAGCTTCGTCATAGATCAAATGAATTGCCAAAGAAGGGGGCTCGTATGACTCGATATGGTCCTTCTCAAAAAAGAGTGTTGGCCTTCTGGAGCGATAGTCCAAGAACTGGTCGTTGTCGAACCTAACCATCTCAGAGCTTTCAAGTTCAGTAAAGAAATGATTAGACAGCTGAGCCACAATTTGGCCTGAGTCACTGAACCCGTTCAGCAGAGCAACCATCGGAAGACCGTGAGGCACTTGAATTTCGCTAGAAAACTTATAAGCCTTATCCACAACCCAAGTCTAACCGACCTATGCTTTTAGGCTATGCACACTATTTCGCTGACAGCTAAGCCATCTGCTCACATTTCTATCCTTGCAGTACCCCTAATTGAGGGACGCGAGAAGGATCTGCCGGTATCGGATCAAGAGAATCTCATTTCCGCCTATGGCGTGAGCGCCAAGCAGGACAGTGTCACCATGGTCCCGAGTGAGAATGGCACGCTCCTGATTGTGGGTTGCGGTAAGCAGCTGAACTTCCGAGACTTTGCCGCAACTGCGGTTCGCGCCTCGGCTAAGATTCGGAACCTCGCCATCGACCTAACGGCCGCTACTGAGGATCAGTTGCGCGAGGCAGTCGAGGGTGCGGCTCTTGGGGCGCAGACTCCAAATACCTATAAGAAGAGCGAAGTAAAGCTGGAACAGGTTGAGTTGATTGTTGACCCAGCACTTGTGAACCTTGATATCCAACCGTCAATCTCATTGGCAGAACACGTGATTAAGGCCAGGGCGCTAATCAACACTCCAGCCAACGACCTATGGCCCGATCGACTAGCCCAAATTTGCCTGGAGACAGCAGAGGGAACAGCGGTGTCAGTTGAGGTGTGGGACGAGACTCGATTGGAACAAGAGAACTGCGGCGGAATTCTCGGAGTCGGCCGCGGATCAACCAGGCCACCACGTCTAGTTAAGCTCAGCTACCAAGGTGGCGGAAAGCACCTTGGGCTGGTTGGAAAAGGCATCACTTTTGACACCGGAGGCTTGTCACTCAAGCCGGCAGAGTCAATGGTTGGAATGAAGTACGACATGGCTGGTGCCGCCACTGTGATGGCTGCAATATTTGCAATCGAAGCACTCAAACTGCCGGTCACTGTTACAGCGATTCTTTGCCTGGCCGAAAACATGCCTTCCGGACAAGCGACTCGACCGGGAGATGTGTTGAAAATGCGAAATGGCAAGACCGTTGAAGTCCTAAACACCGACGCGGAGGGACGGCTAGTCCTTGGTGATGGCCTCACAGTCCTATCCGAGCTGAACCCAGACCACATCGTCGACGTTGCAACCCTGACCGGAGCGGCCACTATTGCCTTGGGTAACCGCTATGCCGGACTAATGGGTCGCGGTGAGGCAATCACTCACGTCAAACAAGCCGCAGCAACAGCCGGCGAACTTGTTTGGGAAATGCCGTTGCCTGAGGAACTGAGGCCGTTGTTGGATTCTGACCTTGCGGACATCGCAAATGTAAAGATTGGCAACCGAGCCGGTGGAATGTTGATTGCCGGCTGGTTCCTTTCTGAGTTCGTTCCCGAGTCAGTCTCTTGGGCTCATTTGGACATAGCTGGACCTGCAAATAATGATGGGGCGCCCTACCGATCTACCCCGAAGGGCTCATCAGGTGTTGCCATTCGCACGCTTGTGCAATTTGCAAGAGATTTGGCCGAAAACTAGGTAGTAGACTTCTAACCGTTATTGGCCCATCGTTTTTTGGAGCAGGTTTGGCAGAGAATAATTTTGACCTTGTAATTCTTGGCAGCGGAAGCGGAGGCTATGCAGCCGCACTGCGTGGGGCACAGTTGGGGCTTTCAGTAGCGCTAATTGAGCGAGACAAGCTCGGGGGCACCTGTCTTCACCGGGGATGTATCCCCACCAAGGCGCTCCTGCACTCAGCTGAGGTAGCAGACACGACCAAAGAGTCAGCCCATTACGGCGTCAACGCCACTTTCCAGGGCATCGACATGGTGCAAGTAAACAAGTACCGCGATGGAATTGTCGACAAGCTTTATAAGGGTCTCACTGGCCTAGTTGGATCAAAAAACATCACCTCAATTCAAGGTGAAGGGCACCTGACTGGACCAAACACGGTGACTGTCGATGGCCAGAGCTACACCGGAAAAAACGTCCTTCTAGCAACCGGTTCTGTGACCAAGACTCTGGGAATTGAGATTGGCGGTCGTGTCATCACCAGCGACCAGGCGCTGCAAATGGAGTGGGTGCCACAGAAAGTTGCCATCCTAGGCGGTGGAGTGATTGGCGTTGAGTTTGCGTCAATCTGGCGATCATTCGGCTCTGAGGTAACAATCATTGAAGGTCTGGATCGACTTGTTCCCAATGAGGACCCAGCGATGTCGAAGGCTCTGGAGCGCGCCTATAAGAAGCGCGGAATTGATTTCAAGCTGGGCAACAAGTTCAAGCAGGTTTCTCAAAACGAGTCTGGCGTGAGCGTAGAGCTAGAGTCAGGCGACGTGGTGCAGGCGGACATTCTGCTTGTTGCTGTCGGAAGAGGTCCGAATGCCACCGGCTTTGGATTCGAAGAGCAGGGCGTCAAGATGGACCGCGGGTTTGTGTTGACCAATGACCGTCTTCAGACCAACCTTCCTGGCGTATATGCCGTCGGAGACATCGTCCCAGGATTGCAGCTGGCACACCGAGGATTCATGCAGGGAATTTTCGTAGCCGAGGAAATCGCCGGCCTAAACCCAATTGTTGTTGACGAGATGGGCATTCCTCGAGTCACCTATTGCGAGCCTGAGATTGCATCTGTTGGACTAACCGAGGCTCAAGCAAAGGAAAAGTATGGAGCCGAAAAGGTTTCCATTTACGAGTACAACCTTGCAGGCAATGGAAAGAGCAACATCCTGGGTACAGCTGGAGTAATCAAGCTGATCCGTGAGGTAGACGGTCCAGTTATCGGCTTCCACATGATTGGCTCCCGCGCTGGCGAGCAAGTTGGCGAAGCTCAGCTAATTGTCAACTGGGAGGCCTACCCCGAAGACGTAGCTCCACTAATTCACGCTCACCCAACAATGAACGAAGCAATTGGAGAGGCACACCTTGCCCTTGCAGGTAAGCCCCTCCACGCGCACGCTTAGACCATAGGAATAGTTAGGTATAACAATGAGTGAAGTAACCCTTCCAGCACTCGGGGAGTCTGTAACCGAAGGAACCGTAACCCGTTGGCTAAAGAACGTGGGTGACACTGTTGCCGTTGACGAGCCGCTAGTCGAGGTCTCAACGGACAAGGTTGACACCGAGATTCCCTCACCATTTGCTGGAACACTTCAGCAGATCATGGTCCAGGAAGATGAAACAGTCGCCGTTGGAGCCGTGCTTGCCATAATCGGAGAAGGCGCTGCCACTGAAGCAGCACCTGTAGCCCCTGCCGAGCCTGCCCCTACACCTGCTGCACCTGCTGAGCCTGCTGCACCAGTTGCACCGCAAGCCCCTGTGGCTGCAGCACCAATTGCACCTGAAACTCCAATTGCGCCCGCTGCTCCAGCAGTAGCTCCGCCAGCTCCTGTAGCTGCTGCACCCGTGGCTCCCCCGGCTCCTGCTGCACCAGTTGCACAAGCTGCACCAGCTGCTCCGGTACCTGTTGCTGCTCCTGTCACACCACCTCCTGCCGCTCCAGCGGCCGTGGTCGAAGCACCAACACAGGCGGCGCCAGCTGAATCTGACTCGAGCTACGTAACGCCGATTGTAAGAAAACTTGCTGCAGAGAAGGGCATTGACCTTTCAACCGTCAAGGGTTCTGGCGTGGGTGGACGAATTCGCAAAGAAGACCTAATGAGTGTCGGCTCCGCCGTCAAGAGGGCTGCCTATACACCCGAGCCTGCATCACCATTGAGAGGCACCACAGTTCCAATGTCTCGGCTGCGTAAGGTGCTAGCGGAGCGTGCTGTTGCATCAATGCAGCAAAGTGCTCAGCTAACTTCGGTAGTTGAAGTTGATGTAACCAAGGTAGCCAACCTGCGCGCGAAGGTTCAGGCCGAGCTCACGCAGAAGACCGGCACCAA
>CAZBTW010000005.1:0-17451 GCA_964494925.1 uncultured Aquiluna sp. | reverse complement strand
CGCCAAGAATGGTCACTACCGAGTGCTCTTTATTGGTTTCGACAATGTGCTTGCGGCTTAGCTGATGCCAATCGGCCACCTCACCTGATTGCTCACCGGTTACCACCAGCGGCCTCACGCCACAGCGCTCAGAAACAATGTTGGCTGCGGTGATGGGAGTGTCCAGCTCGAGCTGAGCGTTGACCTGCTTGAGAACAAAATCACGATCTTCAGAGGTGACCTCAGAATGGGGACTTGGTACGCGCGTGTCGGTGGTGCCAACCATCGAGCGATCACCCATTGGAAGAACGTAGAACAATCGCTCCTGCTCATCCCAACAGGCAATGACCTGATTTGAATTGGTGAGTTTCTTGTCAAGCACAAGGTGAATACCCTTTGAGAAGACAAGCCCGGCTTCAGTTGGGGATTGCAATAGCTCCGAGACATTTTTCGCAAAAGGCCCTGAGGCATTGATAACGCTGGTGGCAGTTACCGTCTGATTGCCAGATAGCCCCAATTCCCAGGTCTTGTCGGTGCGCTTGGCTGAAACCAACTCGGTGTAGTTGCGAACATCTGCGCCCTGCTTGATAGCGTGACGAACAAAATCAAAAACGAACCTCGAGTCGTTATCTGGCAGCTCCGCATCGTAATACTTGACCGCAGCCCTGCCGGTAATCAGGTTGGGTTCAAGCCTCTTGGCAGTCTTGGCCGAGTAGCTTGCGGGTGGCTTTGTGCCGAACAGCCCGATCCCCCAATAAAACAGAGTTCCAAAGGTTCCGAGCAATCTTCCAAAGGGGGCGGTTGGCCCAAGCGAAGCCAGGAAACCAATTTGGCGGATCTGGTTTGGGTAATTTCGCATCAGATGGTTTCTGGCCAAACACAACTTGAAAACCAGTCCAAACTCATAGCCCTGGAGGTATTTAATGCCACCCCAAACAAGGTTGCTTGATTCCTGGGATGTGAAGTTTGCGATGTCGCCCTTGTCAATCATTAGCACCCGAAGACCTGCGGCTGAGGCAGCCGACGCGGCCACCGCACCGTTGATTCCAGCACCAATTACCGCAACATCGAAATGTGCGTTTTTGTGCGAATCCGATTGATTTTGTTTGGCCACACTGAAAGCATAGAAGAATAGGTTCTCAGATGGAAGTTGATTGGCTTTCAAGGAGGAAATTCATGTCAATTTTGGCTATCGATGCTGGCACCACCGGGGTTACCGCTCTGGTGGTTGATGAGCAAGGAAAAATAATTGCTCGCGGCTACCAAGAATTTTCACAATACTTTCCAAAGCCAGGCTGGGTCGAACACCAACCAGAGGAGATCTGGGAGGCAACGCTTTCGGCAGTCAAATCTGCTCTCGGCACCGATGCCCCTGAAATCAAGTGCATTGGAATCACCAATCAACGAGAGACTGCAGTTGTTTGGGATCGGAATCAGCTGAGCTCCCCCACCAAAGCCATAGTTTGGCAAGACCGCAGGACCAGCATCTACAAGCAAGAGCTAGATGAGAAAAATACCGACGACTGGATCAGAGAGCTCACCGGGCTCAACATTGACCCATACTTCACGGCCAGCAAGTTCATGTGGTGGAAAAGAAACGAACCCGATATTTGGCAGGGTGTCGAATCTGGCCAGTTCGCCTTGGGAACCATTGACAGCTACCTGATCGCAAGATTGACCGGAGGTGCCTCTCACCTCACCGATGCCTCGAATGCTTCACGGACCCAACTAATGGATCTAAAAACCGGCAACTGGGACCAAGAGTTACTGGATGCTTTTGAGATCCCGCTTGAGGCGCTTCCAACGATTACGCCTAGCTGGGGTGATCTTGCAATCACCGATCCTGATTCTTTCCTTGGCATCAAAGCACCCATCACGGGGGTGGCTGGAGATCAACAGGCGGCGCTGTTTGGGCAAATGGCATTTGAAGAGGGCGACTCAAAAGCTACCTATGGGACCGGGGCCTTCATCCTTACCAACACCGGAAACAAGATCATTCGCTCTGACCATGGCCTACTGGGCACAGTTGCTTGGAAAAATCCAGAGGGTGAAATCACCTATGCGCTGGAGGGCTCGGTTTTTGTGGCGGGTGCAAGCGTGCAGTGGCTTCGCGATGGACTCAAAATCATCGAGAAGGCCTCCGATGTCGAGTCGCTTGCCAATCAGGTAACGGACTCCGACGGTGTCGTATTTCTGCCAGCCCTAACTGGGTTGGGCGCGCCTTTTTGGCAACCTGATATCCGAGGTTCGATCTTCGGCATCACCCGCGGCACAACCGATGCCCACATAGCATTTGCAACGCTGGAGGCAATAGCGATTCAAGTCAGGGCAGTTTTGGATGCGATGGAATTGGACATGACCTCCAGCATTCCAGCGCTTCGGGTAGATGGCGGTGCTGCGGCAAATGACCTACTGATGCAGTTGCAGTCAGATTTCATATCCAAGAATGTTGAGCGGGCTACAAATCTAGAATCCACCGGACTCGGTGCCGCCCTGCTTGCAGGACTTGGATTTGGGATCTGGAAGGATCAGTCGGAGCTCACCAAACTGAACCCGACCGACCAGACCTTCATGCCAAAACTAGACCGAAGTGATGTTTACCAGAGGTGGCAGCAGGGCCTTGGTGCCACCGAATGGTTCCACAAAAACTAAGCTGGTGATATGTATCAGCCAGAATCGAAGTTAGCCGCGCAGGCGCTGAGTGCTGGCTATGCCGCCGACGAAGTAATTAGCAATCTGAACCTTGAAATAAACCGCGGTTCAGTCACGGCAATCATCGGTGCAAACGGTGCCGGCAAGACCTCACTGTTGAAGGCTCTTGCTAGAAAGATTCCGGCTTCAAAAGGAGCGGTACTTCTTGACGGCGTTTCTATCTCATCGCTATCAAGTGCTGAGCTTTCAAAGTCAATCGGATTCCTGGCCGCTATTCCAGCTGCTAAGTCAATGGAGACGGTCTACGAGCTGGTCTCTCGCTCGGCCATGGCTGCTAATCAGATTTCGAGAGTCTCACCAAGGCTCAAGGAGGAAATCGATGTCCTGCTTGAGCGCACCTCACTAACCGGTGTTCGAGACAAGAAAATGGGCGAGCTGTCCTCCGGATACAAGCAGTGTGCGGTGATTGCTGCTGCCCTGGTAAAAAACCCCGAGGTTTTGCTTCTGGATGAGCCGACCAGCTCCCTGGACTACAGCCATCAGTTGCAGGTAATGAATTTACTCTCTTCGCTCAAGAAAGAGCGGGGCATGACAATTGTTGCGGTCATCCACGATCTGAATTTGGCGGCTCGTTTTGCAGACCAAATTATTGTCATGAGCCAGGGCAAGATCGTTGCTCAGGGCGCTCCCGCTGACGTCATAACACCCAACACTTTGGCCGATGCATTCAAGATTCTGGCCAGAGTGATTGAAGATCCGGTTGGAAAAACCCCCTTGGTTATTCCAATTCGTCAGCTTGGCTAGTGGCAAAGCTCTGAAAATCGGAGCATAATAAGGAACGTAGTTCACCGGTGAAGGCGCAGTTACTAGCAGTGACGCCACAGAGGCTTGCGCATATCGGTGGATGAGGGCAAGGACTGGGCCCGTTCAAATAAATCGGTCATGTTTGGTTGTGAAAATCCATGCGTATCTTGCTCATTGGGGCAGGTGGTGTTGGCGATGCAATCGTCAAAATCTCTGCCGATCGTAATTTCTTCGAAAAACTAATAGTCGCCGACTATGACCTCGCGCGCGCTGAAAAGAGCGTTGCTTGGGTTAGCGAACACACCCCTGAAGCCTCCTCAAGGTTTGAGGCAGCTCAAATTGATGCCAGCGACCCAGACAACATTGCTGCGCTTGCCAAAAAAGTTGGCGCCACCCACATCATGAACGCAGTGGAGCCAAAGTTCGTGCAGAGCATCTTCCAGGGCGCACTAGCCGCTGGTGCTAACTACATGGACATGGCAATGAGCCTGAGCCACGTGCACGAAACTGATCCATTCAACACTCCTGCTGAGAAGCTCGGTGACTGGCAATACGACCACCACAAGGACTTTGAAGACAAGGGCCTGTTGGCGCTAATTGGAACCGGTGCAGAGCCAGGAATCTCGAACATTTTTGCTCGCTACGCAGCCGACCATCTCTTCAGCGAAGTTGATGAAATAACCATCCTGGATGGTGGCAACTTGGTTGTGAAGAACGAAGACGGAGAAGAGATCTTCGCGCCTTCATTCTCAATTTGGACTGTAATCGAAGAGTGCCTAAACCCGCCGCTGATGTGGGAAAAAGAGCGCGGTTGGTATACAACCAAGCCCTTCAGTGAACCGGCCATCTTTGAGTTCCCAGGCGGAATTGGCCCCATCGAATGTGTGAACGTGGAGCACGAAGAAGTGAACATGCTTCCTCGAACCATGGATGCAAAGAAGGTTGCTTTCAAGTATGGCCTTGGGACCGAATTCATCAGCGTTCTAAAGACTCTGCATGCTCTAGGGCTGGACAAGATCAACCCAGTCTGGGTGCGTTCAAAATCAGGAAAATCACTTGTTTCACCTCGTGACCTAGTTGCAGCTGTCCTACCAGACCCAGCATCACTGGTTGATGTTATGACCGGCAAGACCTGTGCAGGAACATTGGTAACCGGCAAGGGCAAGGATGGTCAAGCTAAAGCCACCTACCTGTACCACGTTGCAGATACTAGGTGGACTGCTGATAACTACGACGCTCAAGCCGTTGTTTGGCAGACGGCTTTGGTGCCGGTAATTGCCCTAGAGCTACTAGCCAATGGCACTTGGGACGCAACCGGCGTTAGGGGCCCAGAGGAGTTTGATGCCAAACCTTTCTTGGATCTAATGTCAGGTGAGTATGGGCAGGCCTGGGGTGCTCAGGGTAGAAACCCAGCAAACCCGGCCGTAATTGACGCAGCCTGGGAATAATTCGCAACTGACTCCTGTTTATTAGACTGGATTCAATAAAGATGCTGGGAACACTCTCAGCCAACTTTGAGTTGCAGTACGTAGGCTTTAAATAACTACCGATAACCAGGGAGATACAAAGTGCGAATTTCGAAGCGTTGGGTTCCTTCAATTGCTGTTCCAGCTGTGATTGCCGCTGGAGTAATTGCGGTTCCACTTCAGGCCAATGCCATTGACTTGCCAGACCTGACCCCGCAAGAGGTTATGGTCTTGATGCAGCAGGCCAATGTGACTGAGTTCTCAGGAACAATCGTCAAGCAAAGCGAACTTGGACTACCGGCTCTTGAGTTCAGCTCCATGGTGTCAGAGGACAGCATCGAGCAGATGGAAGAGAAGATGCCGGAGGAGTTTGCAGACTTCGTGCCGGCGGTTATCGAGTCAAATGTCTTGACTCAGGCCGTTGAGCTAATCTCAGGTTCTCACACTGTCAGAGTGTTCGTTTCCGGTCCAGACAAGCTACGCGCCCAGATTCTTGATCCAATGTCAGAGCGCGATTTGATTGTCAACGGATCTGAATTTTGGGTCTACGACGCGCAGGTGGCTACAGCCCTAAACGGCACCATCGAGGTTGAGCCAGATCCAGCAAAGCAGGCTGAGGCTGAGCAGAAGGTTTTGGAGTATTCAGAGTCAATTGCACTTGACCTTTCCAGCCCAGAGGCAATCGCCGACTACCTAGTTTCTATGGTTGATGAGACCTCTCAGATTGAGGTTGGCAAGGACCACAGCGTCGCAGGACGTTCGGCCTACCAGCTAATTGTTAGCCCTGATTCTGCGAACTCGCTAATCGACAATGCAGCAATCTCGGTTGACTACGAAACGGGAATGCCACTTCGCGTCGAGCTTTTCTCAAAGACACAGGATGTCGCAGCGATGAGTGTTGGATTCAGCAGCATCAGCTTTGGTGCGGTTGATCAGGCTCTGTTTGATTTCACTCCTCCAGCTGGAACCACTGTCGAGACTTTTGATGCCGACCAGCTAATGGGCTATGAAAAGCCAGAGTTTCCAGAATCTGACTACGAGGCTCCTGCCGAGCCAGAAGTAATCGGAACCGATTGGGACAGCGTTATCCACCTGGACAAGCTTCCAGAATCAATTCCGCAGGACCTAATGGCCAACGAGCTATTCGCCGACATGTTGACCGTGGTTCCCGGTGGAAAAGTCTTTTCCACTCCGCTGATGAACGTGTTGCTTACCGATTCCGGTGAAGTTTTCGCTGGTGCTGTAACCATCGACTACCTCTTGAGCCTGACTAACTAGCAAGGCATGACCGAAACCACAGAGCTGGCAATAAAAACCAGCTCGCTAACTAAGCAGTTTGGTTCTCAAAAGGCAGTCAATGACATTGCATTGAGTGTTCCCAAGGGCTCTGTGTTTGGATTTCTTGGGCCAAACGGCTCAGGAAAAACCACCACCATTCGGATGTTGCTTGGGCTTGCCGAGGCAACCGACGGTCAAATTGAGCTGCTTGGTCATGCAATCCCGAAAGACCTTGAGAATGCCCTGCCCAAGGTTGGAGCGCTAGTCGAAGGACCGGCTTTCTACCCCTACATGTCTGGCCGGAACAACTTGATTCGAATTGACTCAGCTGACCGGTTCGCCGACAGCCAGACTAGAGCAAAGCGCGTCGATGCTGCACTCGAGCGCGTTGGGCTCACAAACGCTGCAAAGAAGAAGGTTCACGCCTACTCGCTAGGTATGAAGCAGCGCCTAGGCCTAGCAAACGCACTTCTCAAGCCTCGCGAGATTTTGATTCTGGACGAGCCAACCAACGGCCTTGACCCGCAGGGAACCAGAGAGGTTAGAAACCTAATCAGGTCCTTAGCCAATGAGGGCATCACGATATTTGTTTCCAGCCACCTTCTGAGTGAAATAGAGCAGCTCTGCAGTCACCTGGCAGTTATGACAGCAGGCAAGATCGTGGCACAGGGCAACATTGAAGAGCTTCGCCAGGAGTCCCAGACCCGGCTGATTATCAAAAGCGACAAGCTCGATGACCTAGTTGATCTGTTGAAAAAACAAGGTATCGCCAAAATCTCCATCCAAGCAGATCGCATTGTGGCTCCAGTTGATGCAGGCTTTGATGTTGCGAAACTGAACCAAGCTTTAGTAAAAGCCAAGTTCATGGTCAGTGAAATTCGGCTAGAGCAGCCAAGCCTCGAAGAGTACTTTGTAAACCTAACTGGAGAGGGGTTTGAAGTTGTTCGCTAAATCTCTCAGCCTGTCACTAATGGCATCGGAATTGCGGGTCATGTTCACCAGGCGTCGCACCTGGGCAATGTTGGCCGCAATTGCATTGATACCTATCCTGCTTGCGATTGCAGTTGCACTTTCCAGTGAGCAGCTTGCTCCAGGGGAAGGCCCGCCGTTTCTTGATCGGGTTACCCAAAATGGCCTATTCACCGGATTCACTGCAACCCTGCTGGCATTGCCACTGTTTTTACCACTCACAATCGCGGTTGTGGCCGGCGACACAATTGCTGGAGAGGCTAGCTTAGGAACTCTTCGCTACCTCCTGATTGCACCTGTTGGAAGACTCAGGCTGCTGGTTGTGAAATACCTCGGCACAGTGGTCTTTGCTCTTGCCGGCACTTTCACCCTGATGATCTTTGGCGGCATCATTGGAGCAATTCTGTTCCCGGTCGGCCCAGTGACCCTGCTATCTGGTGACCAGATCAGCTTGATGGAATCCTTTGGGCGCATGGCCCTGGTTGCCATCTACACCACGATTTCGATGACTGGAATGTTGGCTCTTGGGCTATTCATCTCCACCCTCACCACCGTTCCAGTTGGAGCCATGGCTGCAACCGTCGTGCTTGCAGGGGTAAGTCAGATTCTTGATAACCTTCCGCAGCTCTCCTGGTTGCATGAATGGCTCTTCACCCACTACTGGTTGAACTTCGCAGATTTGTTGCGCCAACCGATTGAGCTTGGCTCAATGGCGAGCAATGCTCTGTTACAGCTTGGCTACATTGCGGTCTTTGGAGCACTTGCATACTCAAGGTTCACCACAAAAGACATCTTGAGCTAATCCACTGTTACACTTGCAAGCTGCATGGGCCTCTAGCTCAGTTGGTTAGAGCAACGGACTTTTAATCCGTGGGTCGTGGGTTCGAATCCCACGGGGCCTACTGGGACCTCATCCTCCACGATGGGGTCCTTTCAATTTAAATTAGTTGGCCTTGCGAACAACCTCAGATTTCAGCATCATTTGACCAAATCCTGGCACCTTGGCATCGATATCGTGACCATCACCGCCATTTACAAGCCTGATGTTCTTGACCTTGGTTCCAACTTTTAGTGAAGTTGAAGAGCCCTTCACTTTTAGGTCCTTGATGATGGTTACGGTGTCGCCATCGGCAAGCACATTGCCAGAGGCATCCTTCACTTCTGACGCTTCCTGTGGTTCAGCAAACTCTGCTGTCCATTCATGGGCACACTCCGGACAGACAAACAGCGAGCCCATCTCATAGGTGTAGGCAGATTGGCAGACTGGACAGGCTGGTAGGGAATCACTCATATCAACACCCTAACCGTTTAGGCTCGAGCAATGATAAAAAACAAGTGTCGAGTAATCGCCATCTTTCACCCAAAGCCAGAGTTTCATGCCGAAGTGAAATCGCTGCTGGAGACGATCACCCCTGAGGTTTACCTAGAACCCGGATGCGAGCTCTACCAGTTACACGAAAGCGTCGATGGACAACTTGTGTTCGTGGAAACCTGGACCACGAGAGAACACTGGGTGACCCACGGTCAGCACGAAAACGTGGCCAAGATTCAAGCCGGAATCAAGGACAAGCTTGAGAGCGATGTCTTGGTTATGGAGATGTATGAAACAGGTCCTGCACCCACCAGCTAGTTGCTGACCAGCAAATGAGTGTTCTTTTGCTGATGCAGCCACTGCATCCAGATTGCACTGGAGAGCCAAATCACCTGCATCACCGCAATCACGCGCTCTGATAAGCCGACGATTGGTTGGCCCGGTTCCAGCCAGGTGAGCAGAAACCACAGGGTGGTGATGCCCATAATTATGGTTGCAGGTATTGCTCCGATGGGCCTGATGCTCCAGTGATAACGCTTATCAAACCTCATTGCCAGTAGTGGCCAGGCCGAAAACAGCACGAAGGCAATGGTTGCAAAGATACGGTGCCAATCAGAAAAACTGTCTTGCGCTGGTGTGGTGAAAAAGGTATAGCCAAAGCCGGCTACACCCGCTGCCGCCAGTGCTATTCGCCCCGGAACTGAGAAAGCCTTGGCATGCCACGCTCCCACCAAAGTCAAAAGCGAACCGAGAATAAAGAAGCTTGACTGGATCAACTGCACCGGTGAATCATCGGCAGCTAGGTCACTGATGGTTTTTGCAATCGGATCGTATCCCTCCCAAAGGGCACCTGAAATAGACCAACCGAGCACATTTTGGATTGGTCCGACGGTTGCAGCTATTAGCGCAAGTATTCCGATGCGTTGCAAGTTCTTCCTTTGGTCCAGGATTACTAGTCTGTGGGCAGAGTGCTCAGTCCTGCAACCGCAAACGCGAACCCGATTGAATCACCTTCGGAAACCTCGAGTTCAGTTGGTGAGCTTGCTGCAAATTCCCATTCACTGGAGCCAGCCGTCTTCGCATAGAAACCCCAGTAGGCCAAGGCCGATGGAATCTTTTCGCATTTCTCAACATAGTCCTGCTCACCAGCAATCGAAATCGTCTGATTTGCACCCGGAACCTGATTCACACGACAGGTAATCAGGTCGCCAAAGGCTTTTGTGCCCTCAGTTTTCACTCCTGCCGCTTTCAGAACATCCTTTGCTGTCGCAGAGGTTCCAGAAATCGAGACGCAGCTGTTTATGTCCTGGCCATAGCCGGCAAAGTTCACCGCAACAATTACGCCAGCGCAGCTGCCATCACCTGCAAATTCAGCCTCATTGATCCCTGAGCATCCACAAAGCACCAGCACTGCCAGTAATCCAGGTATGAGTTTTCGAAACATTGGTTCTCCTTGCCAACGGCTAATTCTAGAGTTGGGAGCCACTTTTCCCGTTTATGAAATACCGGGGACATTTTGGGTGTTGGATTGACTCATGGATCTAAATGGAAAAACAATTCTTGTTACCGGAGCATCAGGGGCCCTTGGCTCGGCACTGACATTGGCACTGAGCGCAAAGGGAGCCAAGGTCTTGGGCACAGCAACCTCCAACGACTCTGCGGCGAAGATTCCTAACAAGGCTGAGGTGCGACTGCTGCTGGATTTCAGTGAGCCGGAATCAATTCAAACTCTGACTGATTACCTGGTTGCCGCCAGTCCACTCGACGGAATCGTCAATGCATCCGGAGTTGTAGCATTTGGACCCGCTGGAGAGTTGAGCCACGAGACAATTGCCAGGCTAGCTTCAGTGAACTCATCCGGGCCGATGCAATTGTTGTCCGACTTGCATGGAAAGCTCAAGGAGTCAGCGGAGCAGGGAAACCAGCCATTTGTTTTGAACATCACAGGGGTCGTTGCAGAGACGCCAATGCCAGGGATGGCTGCCTACTCCGCCTCCAAGCTTTCGATTCACGGCTTCTTCACCGCGCTGGCCAAAGAATGGCGCAGGGATGGCATTCGAGTGCTGTCAGCTAGGCCCGGCCACACCGAGACTGGACTTGCCACCAGGCCGATTGCCGGTCAGGCGCCAGCATTCCCAGAGGGCATGAGTATTGAGCAGGTAGTGAACCGCCTGGTTACTGCTATCGAGTCCGACGAAAAAGATCTAGCCTCTACAGAATTTTGATTTCAAAGCTGTATTGACGGGATCCGCCAGCTTCAATTTCAGTTGAGCCAATATCTGTGGCGAAGATATTCGCCGGGTGTGACATTGGTTCAAGTGCAAGAGCTTGTCCCGCTTCGAAAACTTGGACCGCTGGCCGATAGAACATGAAGTATTCGATCCCCTCCAGAGCTCTGATTTCATATTGAAAATCAGACCGCTCGATGGTTACCGCTTCCGCACCGAAGAAGCAGTCATCCAAGCTCGCAAGTTCGGGGCTTTCTGGCCTCAGACTCAGACCGCTGACGCTTTCTTTGCCAGCGGGTAACATTCTGCTGTCAGTCAAGATTTTTCCAGTGAAGTTAGCATTCAGTTCAAAATCATCGCCAACCAAGAAATAGGGGTGAAACCCAATCGCAAACGGTGCCGGTTGACCGGAATTGTTGGTGGCGGTGGCTGTAACTAGCAGCGAATCCTCGGTCAATTCATATTTCACTACCAGGTCGACTGCAAATGGATACTGCTGATCCTGGCCAAAGCTGTAGGAGAGCTCAAGACTGTCCTCATGCTTGGACTGAATCTCCATCTCCTCGGTGAGCAACAGGCCGTGGTTTGCATTGTTGTGTTCATCAAGCTTTGCCACTTGGTAGCTGTGCTGATTGAATTCATATTTGCCATCAGCCAGACGATTCGGCCAGGGCGCAAGAATGTAGCCATAGACCAGCGCGGCCTGGTCTGTCCCTGCAAATTCCGGAATCAGGTTTTTTCCATTCAGGGAAAGTTGTGAAATTTGACCACCAAGGGTTCCAATTCCTGCAATACTTAATCCACTTCCGCTTCGGCGGGAGATACTCAGTTGCTCACCAGTGTTGTTTTCGCGCACCCGTTTATGTTACAGACAGTGAGTAAGAGGAATCTGAGTGAATAAACCCAGAATTGATGCCAAGCTTTTTGACGGCCGAGACATCTTCTATTTTGACGATGCTGATTCTCGGCTGCCCAGGCAGCGCAAAGCTGATTTGCGTCCGGCAGATACCAGACCAGACACTGCTGAACTAAGGTATGACCCGCTAAGCGCTGAATGGATCACCGTTGCCTCACACAGGCAACAGCGAGCCTTTTTGCCACCAAAGCACGCTTGTCCGCTCTGCCCCACTTCCGAATCCAACCCAAGTGAACTTCCAGATCAGTTTGATGTGGCGGTTTTTGAAAACAAGGGCCCTGCCTTTGGGCCCTCCGCTGGGGTAATTGAGCACCCTGATTTGAAATCACCCTTTGGCTTTGCCACCAAAGCCCATGGCAGGTGTGAGGTTGTGGTGTTTAGCCCCGAACACAAGGGCAGCCTTGGCTCGATGCCTGTTTCCAGGATCGAAACCGTTATTGGGGCTTGGCAGGACAGGACCAGGGAACTTCAAGCACTTAATGGAGTGGTCCAAGTTTTTCCATTTGAAAACCGTGGTGAAGACATTGGTGTGACTCTTCACCACCCACACGGTCAGATTTATTCATATCCATTTATTACTCCAAAGACCACCAAGTTGATCAAAAGCGTTGATGACCATGGCGGTGACTTTTTTGGAGACCTGTTAGCTTTCGAAGCCGCTTCGGAGCGCAAGGTGCTAGAAACCGAGAACTTTGTTGCCTATGTTCCATTTGCGGCCAGATGGCCAATCGAACTCCACCTAATGCCAAAACGTCAGGTTGCCGATTTGAGTGAATTGATCGAACCGGAAGTTTCCGAGCTAGCCGATGCCTATAAGCGGATGCTGCAGGGTCTGGATGATTTCTATGAGCGCACTACGCCATATATTTCAGCCTGGCACCAAGCTCCAATGATTGAAAACCGGGAGCGCATCAGACTGATGCTTCAAATTACATCTCCCTTGCGAGCACCTGACAAACTCAAGCACCTTGCAGGATCTGAGTCGGCAATGGGCGCATTCGTTGGCGATGTTGCCCCAGAGGCAACAGCGGCGAGACTAAGAGAGGTAATCAAATGAGTCTGATTGAAACCACCAAGGCGGGTTTTGAGAAGGCGTTTGGATACCAGCCAGCTGGCCTCTGGTCTGCACCGGGGCGTGCGAATTTGATCGGTGAGCACACCGATTACAACAACGGCTTCGTGCTTCCTTTTGGCATTGATAAAAGAACCTATGCTGCCATGTCTCCAAGACAAGACTGGCTGTGCCGGGTCGCCACCTCCCTGGGTGGTGAGGTCATTGAATTTGAACTAAAAAACACTGCACCGGCAGGCCTGGACTGGGCTCTCTACCCACTGGGAGTGGCCTGGGTGATGCACCAGGGTATGACCGGCGGGTTCGACCTCTATCTTGATTCTGATGTCCCGGTTGGAGCAGGTCTTTCATCCTCAGCAGCTGTCGAATGTTCGGTGGCAGTTGCAATCAACGACCTGTGGAATCTTGGCCATTCCAAGCAGGAGCTCGCTCTGATCGGTCAAAAGGCCGAAAACGAGGTGGTCGGAGCTCCAACCGGAATCATGGACCAAACGGCATCAATGTTGGCCGAACCGGATGCAGCAGTGCTAATTGATTGCCAGAGCCTTGAGACTGAGGTTATAGAACTTGGCCTTGGCAAAAAAGGGCTGATCGTTGCGGTGATCGACACCCAGGTTGCCCATCGCCATTCTGATGGTGGTTATCGTGCCCGCAGAGACGCTTGTGAACTGGGGGCGAAAACCATGGGTGTTGCTAGCCTTCGGGATCTCACCGAAGCGGACCTTGATGCCGCAAAAGAGAAGCTCGACGACTTGACCTTCAGAAGAGTGAAGCATGTGGTGACTGAAAACCAAAGAGTTCTGGACACGGTTGCAGCTTTGAAATCAGGTGAGCTGGAAAAACTGGGGCCGTTATTTCTAGCCTCGCATGATTCCATGCGAGATGATTTCGAGATTTCAATCCCAGAGTTGGACCTAGCCGTTTCAACCTCGATGGCCAACGGCGCAATTGGGTCTCGCATGACCGGCGGTGGTTTTGGGGGCGCAGCGATTGCCATTATTCAGGCTGACCAGCTTGGAGCGCTAGAGGTGGCTGTGAAACAAGCATTCAGCAATGCTGGATTTGGGGAGCCAAGAGTTTTCGCGGTTTCAGCGAGCGCCGGAGCTAGAAAAGACAGCTAGAAGACTGGGCTTACCTCTATGCCCTGATCTACCAATTCATCGATTGCTGCTTCGGTTGAGCCCTGGCTAACTCCTGCAGTCAATCCGGTGACAACCCGAACCTTGAGCCCGGCCCTGTTCGAATCTAAAGCCGAAGCCCTAACGCAGTAGTCGGTTGCAATACCAACCACGTCAACTTCAGTGATGTTCAGCTCATTCAACAAATCCTCAAATTTGGTGCCGGATTCATCGGTGCCCTCAAAGATTGAATAGCCGTGTTGCCCCTGCCCCTTTTTGATGTGGATGTCGATAAGCGACTGATCCAGGTTTGGGTGATACTCGCTACCCGGGGTATCTGCCAAGCAGTGCAGCGGCCAGGTGTTCACAAAATCAGGCTCTTGACCGGCGGCGGGGAAATGCCCACCGTTCTCACTATTGGGTGTGTGCCAGTCTCTCGAGCCAATCACATAGTCGTAGCTGGATTTGCTCTCTTGGAGTAACTTGGTGATCCGGCTGGCGACCTGAGCTCCCCCGCTGCAGGCAAGGACTCCGCCTTCACAAAAGTCGTTCTGAACATCGATTACCATGAGTGCCTTGGCCATTTGCCCCTACCTATTCACCAAATCAGTTCCACATTCATAAAACCCCATCACCAGCTCATCCATTGCCTCGCGGTTGGCAGAAGTGACATCGCCAAGGTTATAAACGGTGAATCGAAGCCTGGATCCAGTTACTGTGTCCAGAAATCCAGCTAGCGAGTAGCCGGTTCTAATCCAGCCGGTCTTGGCTGTGATGGAGCCGACCGCATCCTCGAACCGATAGCTAAGTGACCCGGGGGTTCCTGAAACCGGCATCCCTCCCAGAATGATCTCAAAATCCCCATAGCCTTCATCAATCAAATCCAAGAGATCATTCACTGTTTCTGGTGCTACTTGGTTGTATTTGGATAAACCTGAGCCGTCCTCAACCACTAAATCGGACAGATCTAGGCCGGTCTTGGCAAGTGCTTTTTTGTAGGCTGCGGTCAGAGAATCAAATGAGCCATCTAGCTGCACGTCCAGCGAAATCAGCCTCGCTAGCGCCTCTGCCAGGGTGTTGTCACTAACCACGAGCATGTAGTCAATCCACTCACTGATCGGCCTTGATTTCACACTCGCGATTTCAATCGCATCCGCTGGGGCAAGGCCCTTGCTGATGGTGGCATTCGATGCCGCATCGCCCAGTGATTCCTGAAACCAGCCTCCAGCCTGAGACACCGGATCCTTGGACCTTGGAGAGTCTTTGGCAGCTGGATTTTCTCGATCACCATCGACCTGGAGGGCTGAAACCGGTGACATGTAGCCATTGGTGAGTCCTCGTTGGTCCCAGACGCTCTGATACTCGCCGGACGTTCCGCCGTAGAGAGAGCTATCCAAGACAATCTCGAGAATCTGATCCTCGCCAAACACGCTCAACACTTTCTTGGCCAGAGTCTGCAACTTCGGTGCATTGCGATAAACCGACTGTTTGGTGGCCTCGGTTCTAGAAAGAGTGACATCTCCAGCGCCAACCAAATAGATCTTGGACGGGTCAACTGCATCCATGTAAACCCTGGTGGTAACAAAGTAATCAGGGCCTAGCTGTTCCAAGGCTGCAGCGGCTGTGAAGAGCTTCATTACCGATGCCGCTCTAGCCGCAACATCACTGGATCTTTCAAACAGCACCTGGTCAGTCTCCGTGTCAATCACCTCAGCCTGAAGGCTCAAGATCGCCTCAGAATTCTCCAACTGGGCTACCGAGCATTCGATGACCTCAGGCTCTATAGGAGCCTCGGACTCAGTTGGAGTGGGGGCAGCGCTGAGAGTCGCATCGGGCAGCGCCATAGTTGTTGGTTTTGGTTCAGAGCTTGCAGAGGGACTTAGTGGCCCAAGAAACAAAAGTGTTAGCGCAAGTGAGCCTGCGACCAGACCGGAGCCGACTCCGATTAACACTTGCTTCATAACACCTGCCTATGCTTTACCCATGAAGTTTAGATTGTTCGTCGCTGCGATGCTATTCGCGCTTGTTTTGCCAGCTGCTGCTTCAGGCCATGAACAGCTGGTTGATCAACAGCCGCAACCCGGTCAGACCGAAGAAGCAGGAGTAATTGAGATTCTGCTCGATTTCAGCTCTGACTTGATCAGCCTGGAGGGTTCAGCTGGATCCGAGATTGTGATTCTGGATTCTGAAGGCAACCCAGTCAACAATGGTTGCGCTGTGGTTGAAGGATCCCGGGCCATTGCAAAAGCCGACATTGATTCACCAGGTAGCTACCAGGTTGGCTGGCGGGTAGTTTCAGGCGATGGCCACCCAATTTCAGGGAGCTTTGGCTTTGAGGTAATCAACACCTCTGGCTATGTTGCAGACCCTGACTATGTGTTTACTGAGTGCGCCAACCCGTATGACCCGGAAACCACTGAAATACCAACCGAGCAACCCGAGTATCTCTACTGGCTCCTATGGCTATCAATTCCGGTTACGGCCGCCGCCCTATATCTGCTTCTTCGGCCTAAAAACAGACCTGGAGGCAAAGCTAGCGGCAGCAAAGAATAGAGCCCCAATAATTAGCTCGAAAGAGAAATCAAACCTATTGCCCAGCGGCGAGGCGGTCACCGAATATGCCACATCCAAGGCTTGGGTGTTCATGAACGAGGCAACGGCCGCCAAAATCAGCACCCTCACCAGCCAATAATCATTCCCGCGCGAGCTCTTCACAGACCAGGTTAGAAGCGCGATCAGAACCATTGCAATAATTGACTGGGTGATCCAGAGGCTCAGATTCGGGTGATATAAATAGCTGAGTGCAAAGCTCAGTGCTGCAAATCCCAACCAATAGATTGCTTTCATTTCTTCGCCTTTCTCTGGCTGCCTCTAACATCACGATACCTGGCTATGAATTCTTCCAGCGACACCTCTGTCAGTGCCTGACGAACTACATCTAGCGGGACACCCTCAAGAGACTTAAACCTGATGCAGCTCTTGCCAACGTCAAGTTTCTTGCCAGTTGCCAGCCAGCTGTCCTCAAACTTCTGTCTTGCCGCATCAAAGCCATATATCGACATCAGGTAGAGCGAGATGTAGTTCTTCTGTGAGGCAATTGCGGCAAACAACAACGGCTTGCCGTTATAAGTGTCGGGAACAACCGACAGCGGAACCTGATAGGCAATCATGCCCCAATTCATTGCCTCTTCCAGCCCTAAGGGCAGATTCTGTCTGCAAAGATCGCGCAACGTTGAAACATCTTTTGCTCTGGCTGGATCGAGCTCGGCTAAATACTGGTCGACAGTTGTCGCCTCAGAAGAAACCATTTAGGTCAGTTGACAGAACTGATCCAGAGGCTCGACCTGCCCGGCCACGACAATCTGGTCGCCTGCCTCCAAAACGGTCTCTGGGAACGCTGGCTGATACTTGCCGTCGCCCTTTGTCACCGCTACGACGGTGACGCCATAGTTGGTTCGAACCTTAAGATCTGCAAGAGTTTGATTGTGGAAGGACTCTGGAACCTGTGCCTTGACCATCACAAAGTCATTGTCGATGGTCACGTAATCAAGCGACTCACCGGAAACCATGTGAGCTACCCTCTTGCCCGTCTCATACTCCGGGAGGACTACGTGGTGAGCACCTAGCTGTTCCAGGATTCTTCCGTGGGACTGGCTG
>CAZBTW010000004.1:0-17855 GCA_964494925.1 uncultured Aquiluna sp. | reverse complement strand
TCTGCCGAGGGAAAAAGAGCTAAGCGGCCACGGAGTTTCCTGGTGTGCCACGTGCGATGGCTTCTTCTTCCGCGAAAAGACCATTGCCGTGGTTGGTGGTGGCGATTCAGCAATGGAAGAGGCCAACTTCCTCACCAAGTTTGCCTCCAAGGTTTATGTGATTCACCGTCGGGACAGCCTGAAGGCCTCCAAGATCATGCAGCAGCGAGCATTTGACAACGAGAAGATCGAGTTTGTCTGGAACAGCGCCATTGCGGAGCTCAAGGGAGATGTGAAGCTGGAGGGTGTAATCCTGGAAAACACCGAAACCGGCGAGAAATCAGATTTGGCCCTCGATGGTTTGTTTATTGCTATCGGAAATGACCCGAGGGTTGATTTGGTTGAGAACCAGGTGGAGCTCTCTCCAGAGAGATTTATCAAGGTTGACGGAAGGTCCTCAAAAACATCGCTGCCGGGCGTCTTTGCAGCAGGCGATGTTATTGACCCGACCTACCGTCAAGCAATCACCGCAGCGGGATCCGGTTGTGTGGCCGCCCTCGATGCAGAACACTATCTAAGCTCAAAATAGGAGATAAAAAATGGCAGCAATTGAAGCAACTCAGGATTCATTCGACCAAGAGGTTTTGCAATCCGACCAGCTAGTGATTGTTGATTTTTGGGCAGAGTGGTGTGGCCCCTGCCGCATGGTGGCTCCGGTTCTGGATGAAATTGCAACTGAAAACGCTGGCACCATCAAGGTGGTCAAGGTGAACGTTGACAACGAGGGGCAGCTAGCAATGAACTACAACGTCACCTCAATTCCGCTCTTGGGTGTATTCAAGAACGGTGAGCTAGTGAAGCAACTGGTTGGCGCTAGGCCAAAGGCTGCAATCATGCAGGAGATCGCCGAACTTCTTCCAGCAAGCTAGTTCTAGCCCTTCGGCAAACTAGTAGGTAAACTTTGAGGCCAATGACTTGGAGTTTCTATGACTAAGACGCGTGCCGGTGGTGTGACCAACTTTGATGCTTGGAAGCATGCCTACGCCGCGCGCGCGGAAAACCTAGCCGTTTCTGAAGTTAGAGCCCTGTTCTCGGTCGTTTCCCGTCCCGAGGTCGTATCTCTAGCTGGAGGAATGCCCGATGTGGCGGCTCTGGATGTCGATCTAATCGACAAGGCCTACGAGTCACTAATGGCTAACCGTCGAAACTACGCACTCCAATACGGAGGCGGTCAAGGAGATCTTCGGCTACGTGAGCAGATTCAGGATCTGATGGCCCTAGAAGGCATTCATGGGTCAGTGGATGACATCACGGTCACAACCGGCTCACAGCACGCTCTAGAGCTTATTTCAGACCTATTCCTGGACCAGGGAGACGTGGTCTTGGTAGAGGCACCTAGCTATGTCGGGGCCGTGGGCATTTTCCGCCACAAGGAAGCTCACATCGAGCACGTTTTCACAGACCAAGATGGTATTTCTCCGGAGGCACTGGAAGAGGCGGCTGATCGCCTTAGCGCTGAAGGCAAAAAGATAAAGCTGCTCTATTTGGTCCCTAACTTTGCAAACCCAAGCGGCGTGACTCTGTCAGAGGGACGACGCAAGCAGGTGTTGGAAATTTGCAAGTCTCGTGGGATCTTGATTGTCGAGGACAACCCCTACGGCCAGCTCTACTTCGACCAAAAGCCTCCAAAGGCGATGCGCTCACTGGATGAAGAAAACATCGTCTACCTCGGGAGCTTCTCAAAGATTCTGTCGCCGGGACTTCGAGTCGGCTACGTATTGGCACCACCGGCAATTAGAGAAAAGCTTGTCTTAGCCAACGAATCCGCAATTTTGTCTCCGGCCAGCTTTGCGCAGATTCTGGTAAGCGAATATTTGAGCGTTGCCAACTGGCAAGAGCAGGTTGAGAGCTTTAGGCAGCTATACAAAACCAAGCGTGACGCGGCAATGCAGGCTGTTGACCAGTACCTTCCGAAGGTGGAAACCACAAGACCGGCAGGCGGCTTCTTTTTGTGGTTAACGCTTCCAAAGGGCCTAAACAGCAAAGAAATGCTGCCTTTGGCCGTCACCGAACTTGTTGCCTACACCCCAGGAACCGCCTTCTATGGCGATGGCAGGGGGGCGGAGAACATCCGGGTTTGCTTCTCGCATCCAAGTGCCGACAACGTCAAGGTTGGAATTGAGAGGCTTTCTAGGGTTGTAAACCAACAGATCGAACTTATCGAAACCTTTGGGAAGACCGAGTAATGGCCGAAATCAGAGTCCTGGTTCTTGCCGGAGGAATTTCTCACGAACGCGACATTTCCCTGAAGTCGGGCAGAAGAGTAGCCGACGCACTAACCGACGCCGGAATCAGCGCCGAGATCAGAGAGCCTGATGATGAATTCATTGGACACCTGATGGCAACCAGACCAGACCTGGTTTGGTCAACGCTTCATGGCGCCGTAGGCGAAGATGGCTCCATTCAAGACCTGCTTCAGCTCTCCGGGACGCCTTTCGTGGGTTCGGATTCAGCAGGTGCCAGGTTGGCTTGGAGCAAACCGGTATCGAAAGTATTGGTTTCCAGGCAGGGCCTGGCAACTCCCAAATCAATAACCCTTCCGCGTTCAAGCTTCAAAGAGATGAACGCCGAGTCTGTTCTTGCCATGGTTGGAACCGAACTCGAATTTCCGGTAATTGTAAAGCCCGCCAAGAGTGGCTCAGCGCAGGGATTGACCAAGGTTGGTGACGCGAAGTCCTTCGGCAAGGCAATGGTTGACGCTTTTGCCTATGGCGATCAGGTTTTGGTTGAGTCTTATGTTGAGGGAACCGAGCTTGCGGTGAGCGTGATTGACACCGGGAATGGCCCAGTGGTGCTGCCAGCGGTTGAAATAGTCCCCGAGTCGGGGCAATTTGGCTACCGCGAGCGTTATACACCCGGCCAGACCGACTACTACGTGCCGGCTCGGCTGAGCCAAGAGCTGCTAGATGAGGCGGCTGAAGTTGCACTTGCTGCCCATAACGCCCTTGGGCTTAGGCACCTGTCCAGGATCGACTTGATTGTTGATGAATCCGGAAAGATCTGGTTCCTAGAGGCCAACGTCACCCCGGGGATGACCGAGACTTCGCTGCTACCACAGGCTGTGATTGCTGCCGGCAGTGATTTGGCCGAAACCTATGGAGCCTTGGCTCGTAGTGTGGCCAGGGGTTAGTTTTCGCCCTTGATGTCTTGAATTATTCGACGTAGGTCCTGAATATTTCCAAACTCAATGACCAGCTGGCCTTTTTTGCGACCCAGGTTGATTTTTACAACAGTGTTTAGGTGCTCACCGAGGTCGTCGGAAAGCTCCCTGAGCATGTCCTGTCTGCCGCCGGCAATGATCTTGGCCTTGCCGGGTTTTGGCTTCGCGCCTGAAACCAGCTCCTCTAAGCCACGGACTGAAATGCCCTCTCGAATGGCTCGGTTAGAAAGCTCAAGCATGGTTTTTTCATCCGGGGCCCCTAGTAGTGCCCTAGCGTGTCCGGCGCTGAGAACGCCGGAAGCCACCTTGTTCTGAATCTCGAGTGGAAGCCTGAGAAGGCGCAGAGTATTGGTGATTTGCGGTCTAGATCTTCCTAGCTTGTCGGCTAGTTCTTCCTGGGTGGTTCCAAAGTCTTCAAGCATTTGCTTATAGGCAGAGGCTTCTTCCAACGGGTTTAGGTTTGCGCGATGAATGTTTTCCAGGAGCGCATCGCGCAGCATGTTTTCATCCGCTGTTTCGCGAATAACTGCTGGGATTGTTTCTAGCCCAGCCTCAATCGAGGCACGGAGGCGCCTTTCACCCATAATCAGCTCAAACCCGCCGTTTAGCGGCCTGACAACTACTGGCTGCAGCACTCCGAATTCCTTGATCGAGTGAACAAGCTCAGCAAATGGCTCGGCTTCAAAAACCGAACGAGGCTGCTGGGGGTTTGGGGTTATTGACTTTGGGTCTAGCTGCGCGAACATCGCGCCAGGTGCTATTTCAACAGCCTGTGGCTTCTGGTCTTCCGAGTTGAAAAAGACATCGACTGCATCTCTATCGCCGGTTGGGATTAGCGAGCCAATGCCTCGACCAAGGCCACCGCGTCGCTCCGGGCGTTTATTTGTGGTCATCGGTGTTCTCCTCGTTGTGCAAGCTCGATTGCAGCCTCTTGATAGGCGAGGGTGCCTGAGTTTTTGGGGTCGAAAGTAATTGCTGTTTGTCCAAAGCTTGGCGCCTCAGAAAGCCTGACAGAACGAGGAATTGTGGCCCCAAGGGTCTGTTCTGGGAAGTATTTACGAACCTCGTTGGCGACGTCGGTGCTCAAGTTCGTGCGATTGTCAAACATTGTCAACAGAATTGCGCTGACCACAAGCTCCGGGTTTAGCGCCTGCTTCACTCGCTCGATGTTTGAAATAAGCTGCGTCACTCCCTCGAGGGCGTAGTACTCACATTGGATAGGAACCAGAACCTCGTTTGCCGCAACTAGAGCGTTCACGGTCAACAGGCCCAAACTGGGCGGGGAGTCAATGAATACAAAGTCGATTCTGGGCTCTGTTGACACCAAGAAGGTGTTCAATGCCGAAGCCAGCACCTTTTCTCGGTTTGGAACGGTAACCATGTCGATTTCGGCTCCAGCCAAATTGATGCTCGCTGGCAGACACAAAAGGTTTTCGCTCTCAGGGCTCTGTTTGACGGTATCGGCGATCAATGCTCCATCGACCAAAACTTCATAGCTACCAGAGACGCCATTGTGGTGCTCGACACCCAGGGCTGTCGAAGCGTTTCCCTGTGGATCAAGATCAATCACCAAAACCCGAAGGCCCTTGTTAGCAAGGGCTGCTGCAAGATTCACGGCCGTTGTGGTTTTACCAACCCCGCCTTTTTGGTTGGAGATTGTAATTACTCGAGGTTCCCTTGGGGCCGCAAGCTCAACCGACGCGATTCGCTTAGCGCGTTCGCTGTTCATGGTCATTTCCCGCAGAATCGGCGCGTTGTTAGTCAAGAGGTGAACCATCGCTTTCTTTGTCGATAGTTTCACGTGAAACATTCTCAATTTCATCAGTGCTTAGGCCCTGCCAGCCAATTGCCTCAATGGGGTCTTCATCCCGGTGGTTTGGGTAACCCAAGCCCTGATAAACAGAGGATTTAGTCTCTGCTGTGGTCTCTGCTGGTTGATCGCTCATCTGCACCTCAATCACCTAGCCTAATCCGAACCACGGTCGCTGTCTCGGGTGCCTTATCTTGGCCCAAAGTAAGAATTTCCGGCTCCCCAAAACCGAGTCTTGCCATGCGCCTAGAAGCTAACTGAATCTCTTCAGGAGCCTTGGAGCCTTTCAGAGCGAGCACTGTGCCGCCCTTTGTGCCGCGAATTAGGGGAGTTAGTAGCCTCAAGAGTTTGTCTAGGGCAGCCACTGCTCTGGCTGTGGCAACCGTGAAGTCGGTTCGCTCTAGCTCTTCGGCCCTAGATCTGATGACCGTGACATTTTCCAGGCCAAGCTCATCGATCACTGAAATTAGCCAATTCGAACGTCGCTCCATTGGCTCGACAAGCGTGAAGTGGGCCTGCGGTGAAGCGATTGCCATTGGGATACCAGGAAGACCCGCTCCGCTACCGACATCAACCACTTTGTCACCGGGGACTATCAACTCTGCAAGTAGGCCGCTATTTAGAACGTGTCTGCTCCAGAGCTTTGGTAGTTCTCTAGGACCCAGTAGCCCGAACGTGTCAGAATCGCGAGCCAAAATGGCGACATAGGAGCGTGCTTTTTCGATGCCATCGCCGAACACAATGCGTGCGTATTCGGGTTCGGCTTCAATCTCTGCTGCTTGATCCACGAAACTACCGTTTCACGTGAAACATTTAGGCTTTGCGAACCACGATGTGGCGATCGCGGCCTTGGCCCTCAGACTCAGAAACAAAACCAGCCTCTGAAACCATGTCGTGAACCTGCTTGCGGTCATAGGACGTCATTGGCTTTAGGTGCTGAGCCTCATCAGTTTCTTCTAGCTTCGCAATGGTGCGCTCAACCAAAGACTTCAGCTTGTCCAGCTTGACCTGGCGGGAGCCAGCAATGTCTAGGATGAGGCGGCTCATCTCACCGGTTTTAGCCTGAACAGCTAGACGAGCAAGCTCTTGAATAGCCTCAACGGTGTCTGGGTCTGAAATCTTGCCCAGGTTTGACTCGCCCTCGCTTTGAACGCTGATGTAGACGCGTTCTTTCTTGAATTCAATGTCAAGGTCGCCGTCAAGGTCCGCTACATCCAGGAACTCTTCGATGAAGTCCGCTGCGATTTCGCCCTGTTGTTCTAGTTCTTTTTCGTCGCTCATTTACTTTTTCTTTTTCTTGGCTCGGTTTTTGCTAATCGGCTGCTGGCGCTGCTTTGTTTCAGGCTGCGGCGCCTCTTCCTCGATAGCTGGGGTGGTCTCTGATTTTGGCAACTTGCCCTTGCGCTCTAGGCGCTGCTGACGGGCCTTGTATGCCGGTGAACCCGGGGTAGGCATGTTTCGAATAACGATGAACTGCTGTCCCATGGTCCAGAAGTTTGAAACCAGCCAGTAGGTCATGACGCCCAATGGGAAAGTTAGGCCCGAGAACAGGAATACGGCTGGCAGCGCATACAACATGATCTTCTGGGTCTGCATGAACTGGCTGTTCTGTGTTTCTGGGTTCTGGTTCTTAGCCATGATCTGCTTCTGGGTGATGAACTGAGAAGAGGACATCAGAATGATCATGATTGCGGCAATGATTTTTACGTTTAGTTCATCAGAACCGAAGAAGGTGTCGGAGAGTCTCGCCCCGAAAAGTTGTGCCTGGGAAAATGATTCTGCGAGGTCGGCGTTTAGAAGCCCAACACCGGCTGCATTATTTTGAGCACCATTCAGAACAAAGAACAGTCCCATGAAAATTGGCATCTGAAGCAAAAGCGGCAAGCAGGAGCTAAGCGGGTTGGAGCCGGTGCGCTTATAAAGCTCCATTTGCTCTTTAGCGAATCGCTCCCGGGATTCGCGGTCTGTCTTGCCCTTGTACTTTTTCTGAAGCTTGGCCAGTTCCGGTTGGACCAGCATCATGTTTCGCTGGCTCTTGATCTGCCTTACGAAAACCGGAATTAGGGCGGCGCGAACCACCAAAACCAGACCGATAATTGCCAGGACCCATGAGGCCCCGGAGTCAAATGAGAATCCAATGGAGCTGAAAAGCGTGTGAAAGCCCACCAAAATTAGTTCGATGAGCCACTTAATTGGCCATAGCAGATCCACTGTTACCTCTTTTTCCCTGAATTAACCGGACTAACAAATCCTATCTGGCTTATTGATATCCAGTTAGGTCCAGATACGACCTCGTCTACTCCTCCTGAGGACCAAGGATTACAGCGGAGTATCCGCCAGGTAGTCAGTGGTATTGCCCTAATCACGCCCAGTTTCTGTAGCGATTGCAGACCGTAACTCGAGCAGGAGGGGTAGTAGCGACAGACATCACCATAAAGAGGCGAGATGAACTTGCGCCAAACCAACACTGGAGCAATCAAAATGTTTCGGGGAAGGAGCAGGAGGTATCGGATGGCCTTCATCGGTCCGTCCTTGAGAGCAGCTCCGCAAGCCCACTGGTTAGTTCCTGATAGCTGAGTTCGGCAGCCCCAGCACGATATCTGATCACGGCTTTAACTGGAGGGCTCTTGGTGAGTAACTCGTAGAGGTAAGCCTTGGTTCTTCTTCGGAGAAGATTTCTAGCAACAGCGTTGCCCACAGCGCGCGAAGTGACTACAGCAAACTGACTAGTTACTGCTGGAACGAAGTGGATGGTTGCGAATTTGTTGCTGCTGCGCTTACCGGAACGGATAACCTGGCGAATGTCATCGCTGGAAGTTAGCCGATTCTCGCGGGCTAGCAACTGCCGACTAGGCGCTTAGTTCGGTGCGACCCTTGCGACGGCGAGCGGCCACGATGGCACGACCGGCACGGGTGCGCATACGAGCACGGAAACCGTGGGTCTTTGCACGACGACGATTGTTCGGCTGAAATGTGCGCTTGCTCACTTAAAACTCCCTGGATCTGTTGGGTAATTAATCCCAAAACAACTTCAGTAATCTACGCTGAATCCCACGGATAGTCAAGGTAGTTATTGAAATTGCCAGTCTAGCGCCCTCTTCACACAAAATTAATAAAATATTCGGACCGACACGCCGAAAAAATTTGATATTCGGAACCAGTTTCCACTTGAATGTTCCAATCGAAGCGCCGGGGGATGTTCTTCAAGTTTTCCACAGGCGTTAATGGTTTTTCCACAGGCTTGGCAGAATGTGTAAAAATCTGTGGATAACCGTCAAAGGATCTAAGGAGAATCATGGCCGACGTTGCTCTCACGACAATGTGGAGCAACCTCGTAACCAAGATCTCTAGCGATGAGCGCGTAACTCCACATCTCAGGGGACACCTTGAGTTGGCAGTGCCAAAAGGTGTTCTTGACGACACTCTTTATCTAGAGGTCCCAAACGAAACAACCAGGTCAATGCTTCAGCAGCGACTACGGGAACTTCTCCTTGATGCCTTGGGAGAGATAGCCGAGTTTGGTGGTCCAACTTCATTCCTGGTTATTACTAACGAAGACCTACAGACGCCGACTCGGATCGACATTGCCCCAGAGCCAGAACCGCCGGTAATTGACCGAGACCCAGCCACCGGCCCGGTGGTTGTTACCGGGGAATCTCACCTAAACCCGAAATACAGTTTTGAGAACTTTGTAACAGGCGGATCAAACAGGTTTGCCCACGCAGCCGCATTCGCTGTGGCTGAAGCTCCGGCCGAAGCATATAACCCGCTGTTTATTTACGGCTCAAGTGGTTTGGGTAAAACCCACCTTCTGCACGCCATTGGACACTACGCAATCCACCTGAAGCCCCGCACCAAAGTCAGGTATGTCTCTAGCGAGGAGTTCACGAACGACTTCATCAACGCGATTCAGAACAACAAAACTGCTGAGTTCCAAGCTCAATATCGTGATGTCGATATTTTGCTGGTTGACGACATTCAATTCCTCCAGGGTAAGGACCAGACCCAGGAAGCCTTCTTTCACACCTTTAACAACCTTCATGACCACAACAAACAGGTTGTAATCACTTCGGACCTGAGACCTAAGCAGCTTGAGGGCTTTGAAGAGCGAATGCTGTCCCGTTTCGAATGGGGATTGATAACAGACATTCAAGCCCCTGAGTTCGAGACCCGAGTCGCAATTCTTCGCAAAAAAGCGGCGCTGGAGAAGATTGACATTCCAGATGAAGTTGTGGAATACATGGCTTCTCGTATTTCGTCGAACATCCGCGAACTCGAGGGAACACTGATTCGTGTCACGGCGTTCGCTAACCTCAACCGTCAACAAATCGACATGGATCTGATCCAGACTGTTTTAAAAGACACCTTCTCGATCTCAGAAGACGCTCGAATCAGCCCTCAGGAAATAATTGCCGCCACCGCTTCCTATTACAAAATCACTCAGGAGCAGATAACTGGCTCCGGGAGGCAGGCTGCAATTGCACTAGCAAGGCAGATCGCAATGCACATTTGCAGGGAGCTAACCGATCTATCGTTGCCCAAAATTGGCACCCACTTCGGCAACAGAGACCACACAACTGTCATGTATGCAACGAAAAAGATAAGCACCGAGATGCGTGAAAAGCGCTACATCTATAACCAGGTGTCCGAAATAATCGTCAAAATCAAAGACAATCACAAATAGTTTTCAAATTACCTGTGGATAACTCCAGGTATATCTGTTTATAAAACACACTCTAATTACTAAAAACACCGTTGTTTCTGTGTGGTTTTTAATATTTATCAACAAGGAACTAGGTTATCCACAGATTTATCCACAGATGTGTGAACAACTTACAACGATGTAGTTATCAAATTACAAAAGGGATCCAGGTAGTTATGCACATTTCAACAGATGGTTATTAGTGATTATTAAAGATATTTAGAAAGTGTTATTTGAGACTGGAATAACCAAATGTGTAACTGAGGGTTGTTTGTGCCAAGATAAAACCCCATAAAGCTAGGAAGTTGTAATGAAATTTCAAGCCGATCGCGAAGTTCTAAGTGATGCTGTTTCTTTTCTAGTGCGTCTACTGTCTCCGAGACCTCAGTTGCCACAACTTTCTGGCGTAATGATCGAAGCAACAAAAGACGAAGTTGTCTTATCGATTTTTGACTATGAAGTTGCAGCGAGAGTGAAAATTGCAGCTGCTGTTGATGCTCCAGGCAAAGTTCTGGTTCAGGCGAGACTTCTCTCTGAAATCGTCAGCAAACTACCCGCAAGCTCGGTTTCCTTGGAACTCGATGAGTCCAGACTCCAGGTCAAATCCGGATCAAGCAAGTTTTCGCTGTCTTCGATGGCAACAACTGATTACCCTGACACCCCAGAATTCCCAGCTGCAACAGGCAAAGTTTCAGCAACAGAATTTACAAACTCAGTGTCCAAGGTTGCAGCGGCAGCTTCTAGAGAAGAAGTAACTCCTGTCCTAACGGCTGTCATGTTGCAGGCTGGGGCAAAAGACATCACCATGGTTGCAACCGACAGGTTCCGCGTGGCTGTCAAGTCGATGCCTTGGACTGGCAAAGCCATCGAACGCGAAGTACTCATCCCAGCTCGAGTACTGAGTGAAATAGCCAAGACATTTAGCCACGAAGGCGAGCTAGAGCTTGGCCTGGGTGAATCCGAGAAAGACATGATCGGATTTTCTAGCGGCAACAAGACAGTATCCACTGCAACAATCAAGGGTAAGTACCCGGCTGTGCTGCAACTTTTCCCGGATGACACCGAAAACTTTGCTGTTTTGAACAATCAGGAACTGCTAAACGCGACCAGGCGAGTGGCATTGGTGGTTGATAGAGAGAAGCCGCTACGTTATAAATTTGCCGAGGGTGAACTTTCACTGGAATCAATAGGTTCAGATGTTGCAGAGGCTTCGGAGCAAATCGCCTGTTCCCTAAAGGGTTCAGAAACCCTTGTATCACTGAGGCCCCAATTTCTGTCAGACGCACTAACTGGCCTAGAGGCAGAGAACGTAAAAATCGGCTTCACGGTGAACCCAAACAATCCAAACAAGCCTGGACCGGTTCTAATAAGCCCAGTTGATCCTAAAGACGGCGACAAGGACTTCCGTTACCTATTGCAGCCAAACCTTCTGGTTTCCTAGGAAAGCAGGCAGGGCTTGTGGCTCAAATCATTACAACTGGCCAACTACAGGAACTACCAACAGCTAGCTCTTGAGCTGGAAGCCGGCCCAACCCTAATAATTGGCGAAAATGGTGAGGGTAAGACCAACTTGGTCGAGGCTGTGGGTTACCTGTCGAGCCTTGAATCACACCGAGTCACCGGCTATCAATCCCTGATTTATCAAGACCAACCAACAGCACAAATTTCGGGCAAGGTAATCAACAAGGAAAGAACTTTGATGGTTGGGGTCGAACTCAACAAAGACAGTCAAAACAGGTACTTTTTGAACGGTTCTCAACGTAAAAAGAGCTCAGAAATTCTGGGACTTATTCGAAGCGTGAGTTTTGCACCCGAGGACCTAGACCTAATTAGGAGAGACCCCAGCGATCGCCGTAGGTTTCTTGACTCATCACTAGCCCAGCTAAAACCTAGGCTGGCGGGCGTCAAATCTGACTATGACAGAGTCCTGAAGCAGCGAAATGCCCTCCTGAAATCAGCAAGAAACGTAAAGCAACCAGACCTAACAACCCTTGACATTTGGAACGATCAATTGGTTTCACTTGGGACCGAACTTGTCATGGAAAGAATTGAACTAATCAATCAACTCGAACCTTTGCTTCAGGATTTCTACAAGACCTTGAGTGCTGACACCGAAAACGTCAGACTGCGGCTGGTTTCCGCAGTTGGAAGTGAAGAGGGTGAAAATTGGACCGATATCGAGGCAGACGCCAGTTCTTATTCCCAAGCCTTTTATGACCGACTCGCTTCGCTGCGACCACGGGAGCTAGAACGCGGGATCACCCTTGCCGGGCCTCATCGCGATGAGCTCCTGATTGAAAAATCTGGCCTCCTGGCCAAGTCACACGCGTCTCAAGGTGAGGCTTGGTCCCTGGCGCTTGGCCTGAAACTAGCGCTGGGAAAGGTGTCCCGATCAAACTCAGAGTTTGGTGATCCGATTTTGCTCCTTGATGATGTATTTGCCGTATTGGACAAGGGCAGGCGCCAACGACTCCTGGAGTTCGTCACTGATTACCAGCAGGTGCTGATAACTGCAGCAGATGAATCGATGGCCCCAGATCTTGAATGGTCCAGCAGAATCACGGTCTCGCGAGGTGAAATTCATGGCTGAAATCTTTTTCGAAGTAGCTGACCGCTTTTTTAAGAACTTCCTGGCCAATTCCCATGGGATAAAGTCCCGGGACGAAAAGCGTCGGGACAAATACAAGCTTCGTGGCTCTCAGCCTTTTGATAAAGGAAGAGACCTGGTCACCGCAGAGCAAAGCCTAGAACACCTCTTTGGAGAATTTAACTGGACCGGTGAACTGGAAAAAGCCTCGCTCTTTTCTGATTGGGACAAGGTCGTCGGGGAAACTTCAGCGGAGGCTTCGTACCCGGAAGAGCTGAAGGGGACTCAGTTGATTGTTCGCTGCAGGTCCACAGCCTGGGCAACCCAACTGAGGCTTTTGGAGCAGCAGATTTTAGAAAGACTCAAGGAGCAGCACCCAAACTTGGTTATTGATCAGGTCATGTTTATCGGTCCAACCGCTCCGAATTGGAAAAAAGGCCCCAGATCGGTTCCAGGACGCGGTCCTCGCGACACATATGGCTAATAACCATATGCCGGGGTTTTTCTCGGCTCTAAGGTAGAATCTAGGGGTTAGCAAACCCGAATCTCAGTCGGTCTTAGGCCGCATTTACGTGGAGCTAACCCAAACGGGAAGTAATTTAATATGTCAGAACCAAATAATAATTACGATGCAGGAAACATTCAGGTCCTTGAAGGACTCGAAGCGGTACGTAAGAGACCGGGAATGTACATCGGTTCGACGGGCCCAAGGGGCCTGCACCACTTGGTTTATGAGATCGTAGACAACTCCGTTGATGAAGCCCTTGCCGGCCACTGCGACAACATCGATGTCGTCATCACTAAAGCTGGAGACATCAGAGTCAGCGACAACGGTCGAGGCATTCCCGTTGACATGCACCCAGTTGAGAAAAAGCCAGCGGTTGAGGTTGTTCTAACGGTTCTCCACGCAGGTGGAAAATTCGGAGGCGGCGGTTACGCGGTTTCCGGTGGTCTGCACGGTGTTGGAGCGTCAGTTGTAAACGCACTTTCCACCACCCTTTCTGTAGAGGTTCACCGCGAAGGCCACATTTGGAGACAGAACTACTCGATCGGTGTGCCGGACGCTCCTCTTGAAAAGGGAGAGAAGACCGATCGCACCGGAACCACAATCCGGTTCACCCCGAGTCCTGAAATCTTTGAAACCGTTGAGTTTGATTACGAAACTCTCCGCGCTCGCTTCCAGCAGATGTGTTTCCTAAACAAGGGACTCAAGATCAACCTGCTTGATGAGCGCGACGGTCGCAACGACACCTATCACTATGAGCGCGGTCTTGCCGACTACGTTGAGTACCTAAACTCAGCCAAAAAGGTAGAGACCGTCCATGACGAGATCATTTCTATCGAAACCGAGAACAAGGAAAAGAGCCTCTCGGTCGAAATCGCAATGCAGTGGACCACCGGCTACAACGAGGGTGTCCACACCTACGCAAACACAATTAATACCCACGAGGGTGGAACCCACGAAGAGGGCTTCCGTGCCGCGCTAACTTCGCTCCTGAACAAATACGCCAGAGACAAGGGCCTACTGAAGGAAAAGGACGACAACCTAACCGGTGACGATGTCCGCGAAGGCCTAACGGCGGTTGTTTCAGTGAAGCTAACCGAGCCACAGTTTGAAGGCCAGACCAAAACCAAGCTTGGAAACACTGAGGCCAAGGCTTTTGTGCAGAAGGTAGTGAACGATCAGCTAGGTGACTGGCTAGAGCGAAACCCAAACCAGGCTAAAGAGGTTGTTCGCAAAGCGATTCAGGCTGCCAGCGCAAGAATGGCTGCCAGAAAAGCCCGCGAGGCCACCAGGCGTAAGGGGCTTCTGGAATCAGGCGGAATGCCTGGAAAGCTTCGAGACTGCTCATCAAGAGACCCGATTATTTCCGAAATCTACATCGTTGAGGGTGACTCGGCCGGTGGTTCCGCGGTTCGTGGTCGCGACCCAGAGACCCAAGCCATCCTGCCGCTTCGCGGAAAGATCTTGAACGTTGAGAAGGCCAGACTCGATAGGGCGCTGGCCAACACCGAGGTTCAGGCACTGATCACCGCATTTGGTACCGGCATCGGCGAAGAGTTTGACGTTGAAAAGATCAGGTATCACAAGTGCATCCTGATGGCTGACGCCGATGTTGATGGCCAGCACATCAGGACCCTGCTTCTGACCCTGCTGTTCAGGTACATGCGGCCACTGATTGAGCACGGCTACGTCTACATGGCGCAGCCACCGCTATTCAAGATCAAATGGTCAAACGCACCGCACCAATATGTGTTTACCGATGAGGAGCGCGACCGCGCGCTGGCCGAAGGCCAGGCAGCCGGACGCAAGATTCCTAAAGAGAACTCGATCCAGCGCTACAAGGGTCTGGGTGAGATGGATTACGACGAGCTCTGGGAAACAACCATGAACCCAGCAACCAGAACTCTGCTTCAGGTAACCCTGGACGATGCCGCCCTAGCAGACGAGGTCTTCTCAACCCTGATGGGTGAAGACGTTGAAAGCCGCAGAAACTTTATCCAGCAAAACGCCAAAGACGTCCGCTTCTTGGACATCTAGGCAGGAGAGACAAATGTCAGAAAATCAGATCGACAAGATAGAACAAATCGACCTCCAGGTCGAAATGCAGCGAAGCTACCTCGACTACGCAATGAGCGTTATCGTGGGCCGAGCACTGCCGGACGTGCGAGATGGACTAAAGCCAGTGCACCGCAGGGTTCTCTATGCGATGTATGACGGCGGATATCGTCCAGACAAGCAGTTCTCCAAGTGCTCCCGTGTCGTCGGTGATGTTATGGGTCAGTTCCACCCTCACGGTGACACTGCTATCTATGACACCCTGGTTCGTTTGGTTCAGGACTGGAACCTGCGCTACCCGCTTGTTTGGGGGCAGGGAAACTTCGGATCCCCAGGTAATGACCCGGCTGCTGCTCCTCGTTACACCGAGTGCAAGATGGCGCCTTTGGCAATGGAGATGGTCCGGGACATCGACGAAGAAACCGTTGATTTTCAGGACAACTATGACGGTCGGACCCAAGAGCCAACAATTCTGCCAGCCAGGTTCCCAAACCTACTGGTCAACGGTTCAATCGGTATTGCCGTTGGTATGGCGACAAACATCCCGCCTCACAACCTCCGTGAGGTAGCTGAGGCAGCCCAGTTCGTGCTCAAGAACCCAACCATTTTGGGTGACGAGCTAATCGACGAGCTAATCAAGATTGTGAAGGGTCCAGATTTCCCAACCGGAGCCCAAATCCTCGGTCGCCGCGGCATCGAAGATGCCTACCGAACCGGTCGCGGTTCAATCACCATGCGCGCAGTTGTGAATGTTGAGGAAATCCACAACCGCACCTGCCTAGTGGTAACCGAGCTTCCCTATCAGGTGAACCCGGACAACCTGGCCCTGAAGATTGCCGAGCTAACAAAAGAGGGCAAGCTAACGGGAATTGCGGACATTCGCGACGAGACCTCTGGTCGAACCGGTCAGCGCCTTGTGATTGTTCTGAAGAAGGACGCTGTTGCCAGGGTTGTTCTAAACAATTTGTTCAAGTACACCCAGCTCCAGGACAACTTCGGTGCCAACATGCTGGCATTGGTCGATGGTGTTCCAAGGACGCTGTCCATTGATGGCTTTATCACCAACTGGGTAACTCACCAGATCGACATCATTGTGCGCAGAACCCAGTTCCGCTTGCGCAAGGCCGAAGAGCGCGCCCACATCCTTCGCGGTTACCTAAAGGCCCTGGATTCACTGGACGAGGTAATCGCACTTATCCGCAAGAGCCCAACGGTTGAAGATGCGCGTGATGGCCTGATCAAGCTTCTCAAGATTGATGAGCTCCAGGCGCGTGCAATTTTGAACATGCAGCTACGACAGCTCGCAGCTCTTGAGCGCCAGAAGATCATCGATGAGGCAGCCGAACTTGAAAAGCAAATCGTTGAGTTCCAGCGCATCATTGCCGACGAAAACGCGCAGCGCGAGATTGTTGCCGAGGAACTAGCTGAAATCACCAACAAGTACGGTGACGATCGTCGCTCTGAGATCATGCTCGGCTACGACGGTGATGTCAGCGTTGAGGACCTGATTCCTCAGGAAGAAATGGTTGTCACCCTGACTCAGGGTGGTTACATAAAGCGCACCAGAAGCGATAACTACCGCATTCAACACCGCGGTGGCCGCGGTGTTAGAGGTGCAAGCCTTCGAGCCGATGATGTGGTTCAGAACTTCATCGTTTCCACCACTCACCACTGGTTGATGTTCTTTACAAACACCGGTCGCGTTTACCGTTCCAAGGTCTACGAGATTCAAGAATCAGGCAGAGACGCCAAGGGTCAGCATGTTGCAAACCTTTTGGCTCTGCAGCCTGAGGAACGCGTGGTCAAGGTTCTAGATCTAAAGGACTACCAGGAGCAGCCATATCTGGTGATGGCGACCAGAAACGGGCTTGTCAAAAAGACCTCACTTGAGCTTTATGACACCGCCCGCACCGGCGGCATCATTGCAATCAAGCTGCGCGAGGACGATGAGCTTGTCAACGCCATGCTGGTAAGCGAAGAAAACGACGTTCTACTGGTCAGCCGCAAGGGCATGTCCATCAGGTTCTCTGCCGCTAATGATTCGATGCGTCCGATGGGTCGCGACACCTCAGGTGTGATTGGCATGGCGTTCCGTAAGGGTGACGAGCTGCTATCGGCCTCGGTGATCGGTGAATCTGGATTCGTCTTTGTTGTGACTGAGGGTGGCTATGCCAAGCGAACCGCAGCCGACCAATACCGTGTTCAAAAGCGCGGAGGAATCGGAATCAAGGTAGCCAAGCTTGATGAAAAGCGCGGCGACCTAGTTGGCGCACTAATGGTTGATGAAACCGATGAGGTGCTGGCAGTACTTTCCTCTGGAAAGGTGATCCGATCAGCTGCAACCGAGGTTCCTGCCAAGGGCCGCGACACCATGGGCGTAGTCTTTGCTAGATTTGACGACAACGACTCGGTGCTTTCGATAGCTCGGAACTCAGAGCGCAACCTAGAGACAAACGACGAGATCGAAACCGAAACCGAAGGAGCGGCCAGTGACACAGCTGTTCAACCGGAATAAGCAACCAAAAGAGCCTAAGAAGCAGATCCGACTAAAACTACGTTCTGTAGATGTCTGGTCAGCGGTGAAGGTTGGCTTCCTTATTTCTATTGCTTCATCAATAGCCCTGATCGTTGGCGCCTGGCTTATTTGGTCGGTACTTGCAAACTCTGGAATCTTCTCCTCGATTGGCAGCCTGCTGGGCTCCATCCTTGGAGATGGCAGCAACATCAACCTCGAGGAAGATTTTTCTTTCACGAATGTTATGACAACTGCCACCACCCTGTCCCTGCTAAACGTTGTGCTAACCACAGCACTATGGGCAGTCTGGGCGGTTATTTTCAACCTAATTTCTAAGCTGGTTGGCGGGCTTTCGCTCACCTTTACCAATAACTAAGAAATTAGAGTTTGTGGCGGTTGGTTTTTTCTAGTAGCATCAACTTGCTCAACGGGCCTATAGCTCAGGTGGTTAGAGCGCTTCACTGATAATGAAGAGGTCGGAG
>CAZBTW010000003.1:1285-17945 GCA_964494925.1 uncultured Aquiluna sp. | reverse complement strand
ACGAAACCTCAAACAAAACCGTCATCGTCACCCATGGAATCGGAACCTCAAAACAGGACTTCAACACCCTGTTGCCAACAGCCATGCTGGTGAAAAGTGGCATCAACGTTCTACTGGTTGACCAGCGGGACGCTGGTGAATCAACCTGCACCGATGGCCGCCACTCGGCCGGTCAAGAGGAATCCAGCGATTTTGCAGTAGTTGCCGATTGGCTCAACACCACCAAACAAATACCAGCAGCCAGCCTCGGCATGTTCGGGGTTTCCGGTGGTGCGATTGCTACCTCATTGGTTCCAGCTAAATCAGACCAGGTCTCTGCCTTTGCAATGGAGGGAACAATCTTTGACTTCAACCAGGCAGCAACCCAAGAGGTCGAGTTCCAAGGCTTCCCTGGGTTCTTGTGGCAGTTCGCTCTAATTTCAGCAAACCTGTTCCACGGTGTTGATCTTTCAGAGACAGATGTCAAAGACAGCATTGAACAGGCTGGATCAAGACCGATGCTGATCCTGCACGGAGATGCCGACCAGCGACTTGATTACCAAAGCTCAGTTGATTTCTATGAATACGCCAAGAGTGTTGGGGCCGAAATAAAACTAGAGACTTTCGAAAATGCTGACCACACCGAGGGCATGCTCACCGAAACCGAGCGCTATGCCAAAGTGCTCTCTGATTTTTTCAATCAGAACCTAGTCGACTAGTTCAGAAATAATCAGCACCTGACTGGCCTGCTTCCGGCTGGATCTCGCAGGTGCTATTGAAGGGTCTTCCTGACCCATTGACACAAAACAGATGATTTCTTCATGGGGTGGAATTTGAGCTAGCTTGCGAAGTTGATTTGCCTGGCTGTTAGTTGAAGAGAAGTTCATTGGACAACTGGCCCAACCCTTGGCATGGATCGAAAGCAATAGCTGCTGCAAGAAAATCCCACCGTCAATCCACATCTGGTTTCTCTCATTTGCCCCAGTGAAGCTCCTGATATCCACACTCACCAGCAGCAAGGTCGGCACAGGTGAATTTCCAACATTGCCGTCCTGCAGTTCCAACAGGGCACTTATGTCCTGCGGCTTCTGATAGACCCGGACATTCCAGCTTTGAGTGTTTGAAACACTCGGAGCTTGCATCGCAAGCTCGATGATTTCATTGAGATCAGCTTCGGTCGGCTTCATATCTGACCCAAAGGCCCTGACCGAACGCCTTGATGCCAGAAATTTCTCAACCTCAGTCTTTCCAGGCGCATCCGAAGGCAGCGGCCTGACCCCTGACTCATTCCAGTTGTTTCGATCTTGAAGCACCCGGTTTGCTTCGGCAATTAAATAGTCGCCAAGTGCATCACCGTGTTGATTGAGAATCGAAGTGATTCTGGCAGCGGGTTTGTTGCCGAAGGGCCTTCTTGGTTCTGGCAGCGCTAGAGCGCGCTCCAGCAGGTGAATATCTTTTTGCAGCTCGGCTTTAGTTTGAATCAGATTCTTTGGCTCACGAAAAGTGCCAAAGAACTGAGCTCTTCGGAGCCCGTCACGAACACTTTCAAAAACTAACTTGGTCTTTTGAAACAAAATGGCTTTCTACTTCTTTGGCCCGAACGCCCTTGCCAAACTTGCAGCCGCTGCCGAAAGCTCAGTTGGGATAAACCAAACCTTGTTGGCATCTCCTTGAGCTAGGTCTTTGAGCTGATCAATGTATTTATAGGCAAGTGCCTGGTCGGTAACCGAAGCCTCAGCAAGTGCATCGAAGACCTTTTGAATTGCCTTTGATTCACCATCTGCAACTAGGGCCTGTGATTCGGCGTCTGCTTGGGCCTTCAAAACCATGGCCTTTGCTTCACCTTCAGCCCTGAGAATCTCAGCCTGCTTATTACCTTCGGCGGTCAAAATGTCAGCCTGCTTGCTACCCTCAGCAATCAAGATCGAGGCGCGCTTGTCACGCTCGGCCTTCATCTGCTTTTCCATTGACTCACGAACCGACTCCGGAGGAACAATGTCACGGATCTCAACTCGGTTTACTCTCACGCCCCACTTGCCGGTTGCCTCATCCAAAACTGTTCTTAGCGCCTTGTTAATAGCCTCACGAGATGTAAGGGCTTCTTCTAGGTCAAGGCTTCCAACCGCATTACGCAGGGTGGTGACGGTCAACTGCTCAATTCCAATAACGAAATTACTGATTTCGTAGGTGGCGGCCTTCGGGTCAGTCACCTGGTAATAAATCACGGTGTCAATCGAAACCACCAGGTTGTCCTCGGTGATTACCGACTGTGGCTGAAAATCAACAACCTGTTCACGAAGGTCAATGGTTCTTCTGATTACGTCAATAAACGGAAACACCAGGTTCACTCCGGCATTCAGAACCTTGTGGAAGCGACCCAGTCGCTCGACAACTCCGGCGGTTGCCTGCGGGATGATTTTGATTGAGCGAATCAACAGCAGTGCAATGACAATCAGCACTCCGGCAGTCAACAAACTCCCGATGTCTAGCGAACCAATCAAATCAAGCATTTCAACCCACAATCAACGTCGCGCCATCGATTTGTTCGATGACTACTTTTGAACCAACCGCCTTGGTTCCCTTGTTAGTCCTGGCAGTCCAAGTTTCCCCCTGAACCTTCACATAGCCAGCGAATTCACCAACCTCTTCAACCACCTCAGCGCTCTTGCCAAGAAGAGCGGCTGAGTTGGTCATTGATTCTGGCTTATCGCCCTGCCACCTAGAAATCAGTGGCCTCACAAAAACAAGGGCCAGGATTGCTGCGACCAGGAAACCGAGTGCTTGAACCCAAAGATCAAGACCCAGTAAAGAAAGCACTAGAGGGACAACCGCTGCCAGCGCCAGCGCAGCGAAGTAAAGACCATAGGTCACCAGCTCAATAACAACCAGGGCACCTATTACTGCCAGCCAAATAAATGTCATGTCGCTCTCCCTTGTGCACTATTTAGCATAGGTGAGAACTGCGACGGTGTTTTTTAGTTTGTTTGGGCAGATAGGGAAGCAGCGGTTTCCAAAATGGTTTGCTTCAAGTCTCGCGGAGCAAAGCCGAGGTCACGCACTGAAGCACTATTGTCGGCAGTTGTCTTTTTGCCAAGGAATGCAAGCATTGAGCGCATCTCGGGGCTAAACAATGCACCGGTGCGAATAAGTAGTGCCGGGAGCATTCTTGTTGGGGTCTTTTCATACCCGGCAGCGCGCAAAATCTTTGATAGTTCGAAATAGGAGCTTGGTGCCGCATGCGCCGCTACGTAGCGATTGCCGGAGATATTCGCAGTCTCAAGCGCAGTTACGTGCAGCTTTGCCACGTCTCGAACGTCAACCATCGAGGTGTAAACGGGAGGAATTCCAGGAATCTTTCCCTCAATCATTGATTTCAAGGTTGACATTGAAGTTCCGTCCGTTGACTTGTTCAACGGAGGGCCCATGATGGCTCCAGGGTGAATCGTCACTATTTCTGGACCACCCGGGTTTTCCCCTTGGAAATCCCAAATCTCATTTTCAGCACCAATCTTGCTGGCTATGTAGGCATTGATCTTTGGATCATCGATTGAGGTTCTGGACTCTGGTCCATAAGTACCCTCGGTCAAGTGTCCGGCCATGGTCAGATATGTTGAGGTTGCAACTACCCTTTTCACTCCAGCGGCAGCTGCTGCCTTCAAGACCCTGCGGGTGCCCTCTTTGGCAGGCCTCATGTATTCATTCAGGTCTTTTGGTTCTTTCAGAATAAATGGCGAGGCAACATGCATTACATAGTCGGCACCGACCATGGCCTCACTCCAACCGGAATCATCATTCAAATCAGCAATGACAAAGGAGAGCTTTGCTGTTTCAACCACAGGCTCTAGTGCTTCCAGCACAACCGCTTCTTTGTCGCGGCTTCTAACTGTCCCGACAACGCTGTAGCCAGCATCAAGGAGTTCCTTTGCAATGTGAAGGCCCAGGTAGCCGGATACTCCAGTTACGACAACTGTCTTTGACATGAGTGATCTCTTTCGATAGATTCTTGTATTACTTGCATTTTACAAGTAATCTACACGGTATCAACTGAAAGGCCAATATGAAAAACATGACGGTAATTGGAAGCGCAGCTTTCACCGGAGTAATGCTGACTATCGGGGCGGGACTTGTTCCGTTCTTCTTCCTTGCCGGCCCCGCGGCATTTGAGCGCTGGTTCGCCGACTACTTCGTGTTTTTCCTCAGTGGTGTTTTCCTAACGAGCGTTCCGGCGTTTATTGGAAGCATCGCGATGATTCGTAGGACTCCAAAGAAAAGCGCAGAGCGCTCGCCCTGGGTTAAGACCTTGGTTGCACTTGCCTTTGTCTATGGAATAACCATGGTTGTCCACCTGCCCCTGAACATTTTGTTCTGGTCAATGGAGCTTTCTGACTCACAGATCAACTCGAACCTTTGGTTCTGGACTGCCGCACATGTGCTTCGCATCGCCGGTGCCCTATACGCAAGCATTACTGCGCTGCGCGCAGTAGCTAGGTAGTTAGAGAGAGCAAATGTCTGAACTAGTAGTAGTAACTGGAGTTTCCGGATTCGTCGGCATGCAGATAACTGCAACAGCCCTAAACGCCGGTTACCGGGTCCGGGCAACCCTGAGGAAACCAAATCAGGCAGAAAAGCTGACTGATTTGATTTCCAAGGTTGCCAGCACAAAAAACCTTGAGTTTGCAACTGCCGATCTTCTAAGCGATCAAGGTTGGGACCAGGCGCTTGAAGGCGCAGACTTCGTTATTCATGCCGCCTCACCACTGATTCTCGGCAAAGTCGAGGATGAAAGCGACCTAATAGACCCTGCGGTCAAGGGAACCAAGCGAGTGCTGGATGCAGCTCTCAAACAAAAAGTCAAGCGAGTGGTGATTACCTCCACCGGCCTCACGGTCGCAGGTCACATCACCGAAGGTGCAGCAGGTCCGGATGATTTCACCCCGATTGATTTCCCTGGTGTGAATCTTTACACCAAAAGCAAGATCATGGCCGAACAGGTTGCATTGGAATTCGCAAGCGCTAACCCAGCTGGCCCTGCAATAACAACCATCCACCCAGGAGTGATCATCGGACCACCTCTGAACCCTGATGAGGACTCCGAGTCCATTGGATTGTTCAAGGGCATCTGGCAGGGAAAGCAGCCTGCCGTCCCTGCCATTGGTTTCCCAATGGCTGACATCAGGGACGTGGCAGATGTTCATGTCTCGGCACTTGCTGAAACAGAAGGTGGCTTGCGCAGATACCTGGTGTCATTCACCACCGAGCCACAGTTGTTGCCACAGATTGCTCAGGTGCTGAGAGCTAACGGTCACAAAAAAGCCCCTAGGTTGACCATTCCGATTCCAGTCCTGAAATTCTTGTCGCGCTTCAACCCAGAAATTAAATCCTTGGTCGAATCAACCGATGGCAAGACCATGATGTTGGACTGCTCTGCCACCATGAGCAATCTTGACTGGAAGCCAATGAGCTTTGAACAGTCAGTGCTCGACACGGCAGCAGCCCTAGAGGGTAACGCCTAGAGAACCCTAAGCAGCTCTAAGCAGGCGACTAAGCCAGCTGAGCTTCGAGCTGCCTGGTTCTCTCGGCGATTAGGGCTGACCTGCTATCAGGATCAGCCAAAACTTTCGTCTCTGGATCATCCTCGACCGCGGTGTGCTTCACTCCCCAGGCTGCAACTTCGCTAATCACCGGCAGGAGGTCTACTGCTGGCCGCAATGGTCGGTAGATAACTTTCCTGCCATCATCTGGATCTTGGATCCTTTCAATGATTCCGGCACTAACAAGGTCACTTAGCCTGCTGGCAAGAATATTTGTCGCAATTGACTCATTGGAAGCAAATTCATTGAAGCTGGTTCTGCCTCGAAGCAACATGTCTCGAAGAATCAACATGGTCCAGCGATCACCAATTAGGTCCAAGGTCGCTGCCACCGGGCAGTTCGATCGCAAATCTCGCTGCACTTCACTCCTTTGATTCCGAACCCCAAGATTCTCACACTTCAGTTGCTAATAGCAAGTGAAGTGTGAGAACTCTTCACCTGCTCTTAAGCAGCTTCTTGCAACCAGCCAACCAGCAAGGGGTAGTCTGAAAATAAGTGAGCGCTTATTTCAACAAAGAAACGGGTCACCAATGAAGGTTCAAGACAAAGTTGTCGTAGTAACAGGAGCAGGTTCAGGCATGGGCCGAGAGCTCACACTAGAACTGATTCGAAGAGGTGCCAAGGTGGCTGCGGTGGACATGCGCCCAGAAACCCTTGAAGAAACAAAGAACCTAGCAAATGCAATCAGTGGCCAGATCGCCACTTTCCCCCTGGACATAACTGATGCCAAGAAGGTTGCAGCACTCCCAGCGCAGGTAAAAAAGGCCATCGGCGAAGCCGATGCCCTGATTAACAACGCCGGCATCATTCAGCCATTTGTAATGGTCAAAGATCTCACCATGGACCAAGTCCACCATGTCATGAACGTGAACTTCGATGGCCCAATGATGCTCATCAAAGCTTTTCTGCCAGGACTTCTAAAAAGACCCGAGGGTCACATCCTGAATGTGTCATCAATGGGTGCCTATGCTCCAGTTCCAGGCCAAAGCGTCTATGGAGCATCTAAGGCAGCCATCAAGCTCCTGACCGAAGGACTCAGATCAGAGCTTTCATCAACCAAGGTTGGCGTGACAGTGGTGTTCCCAGGAGCAATAGCCACCAACATTGCTCAGAACTCAGGCATGGAGATTCCTGCTGATGCTGACACCAGCAGCCGGAAGACCACTCCTGCCGATGTTGCAGCCAAGCAAATGGTTGATGCAATAGAAAACAACAAACCAAGAATCACAATTGGCCCAGATGCCAAGCTCATGGACCGACTATCTAGATTGAACCCAGTGTTTGCCGCCAAGTTGATCTACAAGCAAATGGCTGATTTGTTGGGGTAACAGGTGCACACATTGGGCCTAAACTTTGAGTTCGCATTGGGGGCATATGAGTTACGGCAACAGGTTGATCCCGGCATTGGTTTTTGCCTCGCTTCTCTTGAGTGCCTGTGGCTCGCCCCAGGTTGATTCGACCGGGCCATCCCCGGTTGGTGCCTCCGATAGTCCGTCGCCCCAGGCGAGTGCGAAGAGCTTGGATCTATACCCGGAATGTGACACGGAACTTCAGCAGCTTTTAGAGAAACCAAAGGACGGCAGGGGCTATGTCTTTACCTATGATTGCGCTTCAGATAGAGAGCTCACCACACCTGCATTGGACTTCGACCCACCTGTAAACAACATAGAAGCATGCCAGCTCAATGAAACGAGCCCCGGCAGGCTGCAATACAACGACAACACGGTTGGTTTCCCTAGGACCAGCGATCCTTCTCGACTTTCAGACGGTGTCCATAAGATCGCAGTGATCCCAGTCCAGTGGCCAGACCTCGCAGGAGACGACAAGATCTTCAACATTGCCGCCGAAGCGAAGGCCAAAGTCACCGATTGGTACATGACATACTCGAGAGGGAAGGTCATTTTTGATTGGCAAATTTATGACGAATGGATAACTCTCCCGAATCCCTCTGAAGAGTATTCGCAGTCGATTGCACAGCAAAACACCGACCAGTGGGGCGAGGCTAATACCCGGGTGTTATCCAAATTTTGGACCGATGCTCTGGAGGCCAGCGATCCTTTTGTAGATTTCACCGGAGTTGAAATAGTTTTCTTTTTGCTCCCGACAAACCAGGACGTTGCAGCAGAGTTCAATCTCTGGCCGCCTGGCAGTGGTGTATTCCAAACCGACGAGGGGCCAATCGACCGAGGCCTCACACCAGGAAGTTATCACTTCCGCAATGGGAACAAAGTTTGGATGTTTTGGATCCACGAGATGCTTCACTATTTCAAGATGCCTGATTTGTATTGGACCGATCAAAACAGCGTGAAGCGAACTGCGAACACTATGCCGGGACCAATTCAGGATTACGACATCATGGCGAATCAAGGTGGTGTCACCAAAAGCCTGAATGGATGGTTGATGTGGATGGCGGGCTGGGCTGCTGACGCGGAGCTCTACTGTCTAACTCCAGAGACATTTAAAAATACTTCGTTTGAAATTTTTAATGTTGGAGTTAACGACGATTCCTTGAAGTCGGTAATCCTGACACTGTCTGACACCACGGCAGTGGTAGTCGAATCCCGCCGAAAGAGCCAGTTTGACATCCAGTCCCCAAGACGCAGTCGAGAGGGAGTAATCGTCTACCATCTAGATACAAACATTGGCCACGGCGAGGGCCCCATGACCTTGCTAGCACCGGCTGGCAGAACCCTGATTGATGGACTTTCTGGCAATTTGGTTGATCCAACTCTTGACGCAACCCTGTACGAAGGGAACTCTATTGAGATTGCGGGCTATCGAATTGAGGTCAACGAGGCTCGTTCGACCAGCGATGTGATTTCGATAACAAAAATTGAGGATTGGGTTCCAGGTAGCGAGCCGACTTACGTCTGCCACACCAGAGAAAATCGAGACCTCCTTTCAGGACCAAAAATAACCTGCCCTATCAAGTACTAGAGCCTTACTCTTGGCAACTCCAAGACTTTGTCGGTGCCTGCTTATAGATTTGTCACTGAGCCAAGAACCTTGTAATCACAAAAGCTTAGGCGTCTCATCTGACGGTATCGGGCCTTGGTGTTTTGCCTGATCAACCTTTGATTGACTTCGGTTAGCCGGCAAACATACACTCAAACCCCAGGACAGAAGGTTTGTCGAAGTTTTCTAGAAAGGCTTGACCAGCAATGAAAGCAGCTCAGATTAATCCAGACTTCCGTTCCAAAATACGTTTCATGCCGAACTTTCCAATTGGAAAGCCCTGGCAAATCAGAGCTCTGAACAAGCTCATGGGCTTCGCCCCTGACCCAAAGATCAACGATCTAGTCACCAGAGAAATCATCAGCTTTGGCAATGGATCTGGAGTCCGGGTCTTTACTCCAATGAAGGCCGCCTCAGAGGCGGCCCTGTTGTTTATTCATGGTGGCGGGATGGTCATTGGCTCAGCGTCTCAGGACGACAAGCGACTTGCAGATCTTGCCGCGGTGCTCGGCATCACGGTTGTTTCTGTTGAATACCGGCTAGCTCCAGAGAACCCGTTTCCGGCTCCACTGGATGACTGCTTCGGAGCATGGCAGTGGCTGGGGTCGGAGGCGCAGGCCAGAAACATCAATCCAGCCAGGGTTGTGATTGGTGGCCAGAGTGCTGGTGGTGGTTTGGCAGCTAGCCTGGCACTAAAGATCAGAGACTTGGGTGGCGTGCAGCCGGCGGGTCAATGGCTTTTTTGCCCAATGCTTGATGACAGAACTGCAGCCAACAGAGAGCTTGACAAGGTCAGGCACTTTGTTTGGCACAACAAATCCAACTTTGTTGGTTGGGGTTCCTACCTTGCTCAAGCACCTGGGCTTAGACAGACTCCAAAATACGCAGTCCCCTCACGCGAAGAAGATTTGAGTGGACTACCACCAGCCTGGATTGGTGTTGGTGACATCGAGCTTTTCTATAAAGAAGACATCGCTTACGCCAAGGCACTCCAGGCTGCTGGAGTCGAATGCAAACTCAATGTTGTTGAGGGTGGCCCACACGCCTTTGAAACGTTTGCCCCTGATGCTCCCGCATCAAGGGCATACATTGCTGATGCAACCAGTTGGTTGAAGCAGCGGTTGGGTGTTTAGCAGATTTAGCTGATGTGACCTTGTTTTGATTTAGATGCTGGAAGCTGCTTCACCCGAGAGAACTACTCTTGAAATCCGCCAGTGAGTCAACCAGTTCGTTTGTTGTTCGGGCAATGTTGGCATGGTTTGATTCCTGCCTGATTTCTTGACCAGCTTCACTAAATGCTTGCAAGAGATTCGAATTCATCTTTTCAATCAATGTTTGAGCCCAGTCCCTGTCCAGCCCCAGTCGACCGGCTTCAAAAAGCAGGTCTTTCAAGCCAATTTCATCAAAGCGATACTTCTGGTTGATGCTCATGGCAGATTTCAGTGGCAGGCCGAAAAGGACGGTTGATGAGAGGTCATAAAGCGGGGCTAGCTCAACGCGTTGCCCGTCAAGCATCACAGAGTAGTTTTTGGCGTGAGCATCAGTGCACATGGCAAGAACATTGAAAACAAGACCACGAAAAAACTCTTCTGCCACCTTGGCTTGGTCTTGTTTTCTCACTGACTCCCTGATCAGCTTGGCTATTTCACCAACACCAGGCCCACCATCGTCTCGCTGGTATTTCTTTGAGGGCGCGACCGACAGAGCCTGACAAAAGTCTTCTTGGTGCACTCTAACCAGCACTCCGTTCGAGTCCATCTTTCTGTCATACCGCTCGGTTATAAAAACTGGCGTCTCGGCAAGAGTTGTTATTTCGGTCCTGGCTACCTTTAGTCCCAATTTGCTAGCGGCCACCATAGTTTGGTGTTCGACTATGTCTAGGTTTTTCCATCTGGTTGGAACTGGCTTCAGAATGTGAGTGGAGAGCTGAGCCTGATCGGGTACTAGCCAGTTGCCTTCGTTGTCCCGGTGCAGCACGAGCTTAGGTTGAGCTCCTGCAAGGCTTAGGTTCTCAGGAGCTGCGGTTGTTAGGGTTCCATCCTCATATTCATTCAGTTTTTCTTGGAGCATCTGGGCGACAAGTTCTGGGCTGAGAAGCTTCGCCGAGTTACTGGTCATGTGTGGTTCAACTCCCGAATCGAAGAATTCGAGGGCGCCTGCCACTTCCGCACCGACCATTTGTACTAGAGCAAAAGGGTTGTTTGGGCTCACACCAAACCGCTTGGCTATCGCAGTGAGCGCGTTTTGATTGTCTGGGAGCAAGCCTTGGAGAAACGGCATCACCGTGGCCTTTGAGTATCTCAAAAATCCAACCGGCATTGAAAGCGAGACGGGAGTTGCAGTTGTTGGGTAGTTTTCTCGGTAGTTGAACAGCAGGTTTCCCTCACTAGACTGCGTAACTTCACCGCAAGGCACCCCAGAAAGTTTTACCTCCAGTACTTTGCTCATGACATGCCTCCTGAGACCGTGGTGGTTGGAGGTTGGGTTTCAGGTGGAGCCAGATATACCTCTCGCTCAATATTCAGCGAGTAGCCAAGAACTGCAAGCACTTCGAGCACAGACCGAAGATTCACCTCTGAACGACCATTTTCCAGACCACTTAACCACTTGCGTGAAACATTGATCTGCTGAGCTAGCTCTGCCTGGGTCAGCCCACGCTCCTTACGAGCTTGACTGACCGCTAGACCCAGAACCCTGGGGGTTAGTCGCATGTCCGAACCACCTTCCCGCTAATCAATGTAACAAATATTACACAATCACTATTGTAACTTTTATTTCTCATTTGTCAATGTAACTTATAAGTTACATAAAGCAATTTTCCTGCCAGGCTAATGCTCAATAGATAACAAAGCCCCCGACTTTTTTGAGTCGAGGGCTTTGGTGTCTTTGGTCTTAGCTGTGACCACCGGTGAAGTCATCTAAAGTTCCACCATTGGCAGCAGCTTCTTCGAAGGCTGGTAGGTGGCTATCTAGTGATGCGCTTCTGAGGTTGTTTAGGACTCTTGTTAGTTGAGAGTCATCGGTTTGGGTTAGTAGGTAGTCATAAAGCTCAATGTTGAGAATCTCACCCTCTGCCCAGGCAAGTGCTGCTGTTTCTAGATCTGCTGGGGCTTCAATGTTTCCCTGATATGGGTTTTCTGGAACCTCAACACCTAGGCGCTCTAGTTGCCTAATTAGGGCGTTAGCGTGACGGAGTTCTGCCTCATAGATGGTGGCATAGGGCTCAACATCGCCATACTCCTCTAGCACTGCAAGGTAACTTGCGGCTGCTGCATACTCACCGTCTGGGCCCATTAGGGCTGCAAGCACGATCTCTTCAGAGGTTAGGTTTGCAACAGGCTGCTCGGTTGCTTGAACTGGCTCAGAGGTTTCAGTTCCAGCCTCACCGGCTTCTGTCTCTGTGTTGGTTGCCGAAGTCTCTTCAACTACTGTCGATGGTTCAGTGGTCGCTACCGCTGCAGATTCGGTTTCGGTGCTGACAGACTCTGCAGGGGCACAGCCGGCTAGGCCGACAATCGTTACTAGGGCAATTGTGACCGGGAATATCTTTCTCATCTGTCCTTCTCTTTTCTGCACCTTTGGTGCTTAATTAGAGTTTATTGGGACTGAGTCTTATATATGGCCTCTTGCGGTTAGTTCGCAGAAAGCTCTCAGGAATCTTCCAGATAGTCCCTAAGCCCGATGTCTGGGCTTAGGGGTCAGCTCGTCAGACAGCTCCGCCTGAGTCGGCAGGTTCTGATTTAGGTACTCGAAGTCATCATCGGACAGTTCGATCTCGGTTGCAGTGATGCAATCAAGGATGCTCTCGGCCCTTGTTGCACCAGGAATTGGCAGCACAGCAGGAGAGGTTTTCATCTCCCAGGCAAGAGCTAGGGCATAAGGCGAGACTGAGTACTTACCTGCGATTTCTTCAAATGCACTGGAATCTGAAATTGCTGCCTTTGTCCTGACTCCACCAAGTGGTGACCAGGGCAGGAAGGTGATTCCATACTCTTCACAGATCTCCAGCACGTCTAGGTCATGGCGGTAGCGGGGGCTGAATTCATTCTGAACTGACACCAGACCACCCTGCTCTGGTGTTCCGCCTATCTCAATGGCTCTAAGTAGCTGCTTGGCGTCATAGTTCGAGACACCAACCTGCTTGGTCAGGCCACAAGACTTAAGTTCCATCACAGCTTCAAATTGAGTCTCGAAGTCGATGCTTGGATCTAGTCGGTGGTGCTGCCAGAGATCCAACTGCTGAACCCCCAGTCGACTAGACGATGCCTCCGCTGCTTGGAGTAGGTAATCAAGGCTTGCGTTTCGGCCCCAGTTCTCACCCTCGCTTCTAGTGATGCCACCTTTGGTGGCAATGAGGACATTTTCTTTTTGTTCCTTGGTTCCAGACCAGCTGGCTAGTGCCTCGGCGACAAAGATTTCATTGTGACCAACCTGATCCCAGGTTGGTGCATAAATATCTGCGGTGTCCAGCAAAGTGATGCCAGCGTCCAGACCAGCATGAATTGCTGGAATCGCTGATTCAGCTCTGCGGACTGGGTCAAGGGCTGCGCCATCGGACCAAATCCAGGAAACGTTCATGCAGCCGATGCCGATGGCTGAAACTTCTTTGTTGCCAAGCTTGTGTTGCCTCATCGAAGGGCTCCTATTCGGATCAGCTGGTGCTGGCATCAGCGACAACGCCGCTGCCATCGCGATCAACCACAGCCTAACTAGGAAACAGTGATTTGAATTTTACTTTCAAAAGTTTCGTTGGCGTCTAGCACTCGGACGTCGCGCCCTGAATTGAAGGCATCCGGCGGTGAAGTCATGGGCTCTACGACCAGAGCGCCTTGCAGCTCAGGTCTACTGGGCCTATGAATCTGAATCCAAGGTAAAACATGATCCCAGGTTACATAGACACGTTTGCCGGTTACCCCGCTAATTTGAGCAAAAGTTTTACCTTCGAGGTCCCAATCGAAATCAGAAAATGCATGGTCCAAAAATTCGATATTGGCTTTCTTTGACGCCCTAAAGTCAAATTCCGTACCCTCGACCGTTGCTTCTTCCAAGGGCAAAAGCCTCTCGGAGTCGACTAGCAGAACTGTACTGGCGGTCATCCGTAAAGCCGGGGTTTGGTCACCCGGGATCTTTAGATATGGATGAAACGCAAAGCCAAAAGGTGTGCGGCTGATTGAAGTATTCATCGCAGAGAATTTCATTGTCAGTCCGGTCCTAGTCAGCCTGTAAGTAACGGCTAGAGACAAGACAGCTGGGTAGCCTCTCTCTCCACCAACCGTTGTCGTAAGGGTTAGAGAGGAACTAGTTTTGCGGCTGATTTTCCATCTCTGTGGAGCTGAGAACCCGTGCAGTGCATTGTTCCTGCTGGGTTCATTCACTGGAAGCTCAAAGTTCCGGCCAGCAAACTCGTACTTGCCATCTCTAATTCGGTTTGGCCAAGGTGCGATGACAGACCCGTGGTAACTAATGCTTGGTTCTACCTCAGCACAATTGGGGATGTAATCCTCCCCCTTGAATCGCAATGACCAAAGCGAGGCCCCAGTCGTGTGGATTGACGCCTCATAATGGCCACTTTTGATGGTGTGGATTTTAGCCAACTTGAGCCAACCGAATCACCGTCCAGGATGCAGCTGGAAGCGTCGCAGTCAGGCCTCCCGCCTTCACTTCTACAGCGTCTAGAGTTTGCGGGACTACCCGCTCTGGATTTTGCTGGTTGTTTGTAAGGGCAAGGTCATCGCCTCCAAGGTAGAGCGCCTCCACCAACTGGTAATCCCCAAGCCCCGCTAGATCGAGATGCATCGTGGTTGACTCCTCTAGCTCACGATTTAGCAAGAAAATTCTTAGCTCCGCAGTTTCTGGGTCCCTGGCTACGACTGCATCTGTCATTGGTAGGTCCTTGAATAGCGCGCTGTCCCTTTTTGCGGTTGACAGCTCTAGCTCCAGCAGCTCATGGCCCGCGACCGCTGCAGTCAAAGCAAATGGATAGAAAATTGTCTGCCGCCATGCTGGCACACCTGGTTCGGTGCGAATGGGCGCAATAATGTTCACCAGTTGCGCTTGGCACGCAACTTTGACTCGGTCAGCGTTTTTAACCAAGGCCATCAATAGCCCACCGACAACAACTGCGTCCTCGACGGTGTATTCGTCTTCGATAAGTTTCGGCGCCTCGACAAATTCGAGCTTTTCCACACCCTCGAATCGCTTTTGATACCAGACGTTCCATTCGTCGAAAGAGATATTGATTTTCTTATCAGACCCCTTGGCTTCAGCAACTCTGTCGGCTCTTTCAATCACGCCCTTTATAAATCGATCCATTCGGGCTGAAGCCGCCAAGAATGACAATGAGTCATCATCAAACTTTTCGTAATAGGCATGCATTGAAATCAGGTCTACGTTGTCAAAAGTGTGCTCCAGGACAGTTGTTTCCCATTCGCCAAATGTCGGCATCTCTTCAAATGAGCTGCCGCAGGCTACTAGTTCAACATTTGGATCAACCAGGCGAATCGCCTTAGCTGTTTCTGCCGCAAGCTTGCCGTAGTCCTCAGCGGTCTTGTGGCCAACCTGCCACGGTCCATCCATTTCATTTCCAAGGCACCAGAAGCGGATATCGTATGCCTCATTCCGACCATGCTTCTTTCTGAGTTCGGAAAGTTCAGTGCCAAAATCTGTGTTCGTGTATTCGACTAGCCGTGCAGCGTCCTCGAGTCCGCGAGTACCGAGGTTCACGGCCATAACCGGCTTTGCTCCAACTTTTTCAATCCAAGACATAAACTCATGCAACCCAAATTGATTCGTTTCGATCGAGCGCCAGGCCAGGTCAAGCCTTCTGGGTCTTTGATCCTTGGGTCCAACGCCGTCTTCCCAGCGATAGCCAGAAACAAAGTTACCGCCGGGATATCTAACTGCCGTGACGCCCATTTCTTTAGTTAGTTCAATGACGTCTGTTCTGAAGCCATTTTCGTCAGCCATCGGGTCGCCCGGGGCAAAAATGCCTCCGTAAACACACCGGCCCATGTGTTCAACAAATGAACCAAACAGTTCAGGGCTAATCCGACTTGTTACAACTTCACTGACTTTTAATCTTGCCTCGGGCATGCGTTTCTTTCCTTCTGTGGCTGTTTAGCCGAGGCCCCTGGAGGTTATTAGGGGCCTCGGCCAAACTCTGTTGAGCTCTAGTTACTTAGCCAGGGCTTCGTTCATGCGAGCTTCAGCATCTTTTAGAGCTGCGCTCTGACTCTTGCCCGCAACCCAAGTTGCGTTCAATTCCTCGGCAAGAGCATCCCAGGCACCGGCCCAACCAGTTGCGGCTGGAACCATTCGGGCCTTTGAGGCGGTTCCCGCGTAGTTGGTGCGCTGAGGAGCATTGTTGTAATCAGCACTTGCGATGATCGAGGTACGAGGAGCGATGTGTCCAGTACCAACCGCCCAGTCACCAACGTGCTCGTATAGGTAAGCCATGAACTTCAAGGCGCCCGCCTGCTTTGCTGGATCAACGTTTGCCTGGGTTGGCATTACCCACATGTGTGAGTCACCCCACGCACCGTTTTCGCCGTAGATGCTCGGAACGTCCATTGCGAAGTAAGTGAATGGAGCTTCGCGGTTGTACTGGTCGACTACCCAAGTACCGTTGTGGAGAACCGCAACGTCGCCGGCCAAGAACGCGGCTTGAGAGTCGGTGTATCCCTGCTCTGGGTTAGAGCATTCGTCCGCGATCTGGTTCAATAGACGAAGTGCTTCTGCTCCCTCTGGGGTGTCAGTGCTGGCAGTGACACCGTCACTTAGCTCTCCACCCTGCTGCCATACGAGACCCAAGAACAAGCGGGCTCCAACGCCGAACTCAAACCAGTCGTGGGCGAAGTACTGCTTGCCTGTTGCGCTTTGAATGGCATTGCACTGCGAGATCAGTTCGCCGGCGGTAGTTGGCATGATCGGCATTCCATCAGCATCCGTCAGGCCGGCCTCTGCGTAAAGGTCAGCGTTGACGTGCCAAAGGCTTGCGTGAATGTCGAATGGCACACCGTAGTAGTCGCCTTCATAGGTTGCTGCACCAAGAGCTGGTGCAGTGTAGTCAGCCCAGTCAACACCTTCAGCGGTTAGCAGATCGCCTACCGGGGTCAATAGACCGCGAGTCACGTAGT
>CAZBTW010000003.1:0-1185 GCA_964494925.1 uncultured Aquiluna sp. | reverse complement strand
CCTTCAGCGGTTAGCAGATCGCCTACCGGGGTCAATAGACCGCGAGTCACGTAGTCCTGAAGTCGGTGCTGGTGCATAACCGCAACGTCAGGAGGAGTTCCGCCTGAGAAAGTAGTGCCTAGCTGGGTGTAGTAATCTCCCCATGCCTGACCACCTAGCTTCTCAACAGTCACGCCATTGTCTTCGGCGTTGAATGCGTTGGTAAGAATCTGGATAACCTCACACTCGCTGGTTGCTAGCTTGACGTCAGTTACGCCCTCGGTGGTGTCGTCGCAATCACCGAAGAATCTGGCTAGTGAAATAGTTACTTCCTCGGCTGTTGCGCTGTCGCCACCTGAGGTACCTGCGGTCTCTGTCGACGCTGTGTCATCAGAGGCAGTTGCACAACCAGTGAGGATCAGTGCAGATGCGGCGGAGGCTGCTAGCAACTTTGCTAGCGCTTTCCTGTTTTTGATCATTCCTTTGTTCTCCTTTATTGGTGTTCATTTGTTAAAAAGCCCAAGTGGCACTTGGACCAAGAGGAAACTCGGCTGCTCTTCCTCGATATCACTTGCTCCCGCTTCCCAGAGAGATTCCGCGAACAAGATGCTTTTGAAAAATTAGGAACAGGATCAGTAGTGGCAAACTCGCAAAAACACCGCGGGCCATAAGAGAGCCGAGCTCAGTTGCCTGTGCGAAGTTCCCCTGAAGGCTGGCAAGTCCTGTGGTTATGGTGAACATCTCTCGCTGAGTTGCTGACACTAGCGGCCAGAGGAAATCGTTCCAGGTGAGGATGTAGGTAAATATGCCAAGAGCTGTTAATGCTGGAGCTGACATTGGAAGCATGATCTTCCAAAAAATCGCCCAACGGCTCGCGCCATCAACTCGTGCGGCCTCTTCGATTTCATCCGGTATCGCTGCCATAAATTGGGTCATGATGAACACTCCAAGAGGTGCTGCAATTCTCGGAAGAACCAGAGCCTGGTAAGTGTTGTGCATCTCACTTTCTGCAAACATAAGAAACAGCGGGACGAACATCGCTTCACGAGGAACCATGAGTCCTGCAAGCACCAGAGGAAAGACAACTTTCTTTCCCACAAATTTGATTCGCGCAAACGCGTACCCAGCCATAGCTGAAAGAATCAAAGTTATGACCGTTGTCATACCGGTCACCACAACGCTGTTGAAGAGCCAGCGGACTGTTTG
>CAZBTW010000002.1:0-21210 GCA_964494925.1 uncultured Aquiluna sp. | reverse complement strand
CCTACCTGCCTCCCTAATCGAACTTCGCCGAGTTCGCGACCTAGGCCCATACCTAGGCACCGAGGTTGAGGCCAAGATTCTAGAACTAGACAAGAACCGCAACAACGTTGTTCTTTCACGCCGCGCACTGCTTGAGCAGTCACAGAGCGAGAACCGCAGCACCTTCCTAAACGACCTAGTCAAGGGACAGGTTCGAACCGGTGTCGTTTCATCGATCGTAAACTTCGGTGCGTTCATCGACCTAGGTGGCGTAGACGGCCTGGTTCACGTTTCAGAGCTGAGCTGGAAGCACATTGAGCACGCCAGCGAAGTTGTCGAGGTAGGTCAAGAAGTAACCGTTGAGGTTCTTGAAGTCGACCAGGACCGTGAGCGTGTTTCACTCTCATTGAAGGCAACTCAGGAAGACCCATGGCAGTTGTTCGCAAGAACACACGCAATCGGTCAGTACATCCCGGGCAAGGTCACCAAGATTGTTCCATTCGGTGCGTTTGTTCGTGTTGCCGACGGCATCGAGGGCCTAGTTCACATCTCTGAGCTTTCTTCAAAGCACGTAGAGCATGCAGACCAGGTTGTGACCGTAAACCAGGAAGTATTCGTGAAGCTAATCGACATCGACCTAGAGCGTCGTCGAATCTCACTATCACTGAAGCAGGCGCTGGAAGAGGTTGATCCAGAGGGCACCGACTTCAACCCAGTTCTTTACGGTATGAGTGCCGACTACGACGAAAAGGGTCAGTACCGCTACCCAGAGGGCTTCGACCCAGCTACCAGCGAGTGGAAAGACGGTTACGAGGAAGCTCGTACCAAGTGGGAGGCAGAATACGCCGAAGCTCACGCACGTTGGGAGCTTCACAAGGTTCAGGCCAAGGCTGCCTTCGAGCACCTTGCAGCACTACCTGACACTGCTCCTGCACAGGAGGCAACTGCTTCTTCTGGCGCAGCATCTGATCAGGGAACCCTGGCCGATGACGAGTCACTTGCAGCACTTCGCGACAAGTTGACCGAAGAGAAGTAATTAGAGAAATCTAAATAAAGAGGGAGTGCCCACGGCACTCCCTCTTTTTCTTTATCCTTGTAACCATGTTGATTGCTCTAACTGGTGGTATTGCCTCGGGCAAATCGACCGTCGCACGCCAGTTTGTTCACCTCGGGGCAACTGAAATAGACGCTGACATTCTGGCCCGAGAGGTTGTCGAGCCCGGGACAGTAGGCCTTCGCCAAGTTGTCGATGTTTTTGGTTCGGAGGTCTTAGATCAGGATGGCTCGCTCAATCGAGCCGAACTTGCCAGAGTGGCATTTGCCTCTCCTGTGGCGCGTAAGCAGCTGGAAGGAATACTGCATCCTTTGATTCAAGAGTTGGCAAGAAAGAAAATTTCGGAAACCAAAGGTGTGATTGTTTACACGATTCCACTTTTGGTCGAGACCAAATCACCACTTAGCTTCGATCACATCATCACCGTCAGTGCACCGGAATCGTTACGAATCCAGAGGCTTATGGAACACCGTGGAATGAGTGAACAGGAGGCTCGCAGCAGGATCGCTTCCCAGTCGTCTGATGCGGAACGAGAGGCCGTGGCTGACTACGTAATTGATTCGAACTGTTCACTTGGCGAACTCCAAGACAGGGCTACCGACGTATTCAGCGAGATCACAAATGACTGAACAGGAAACAACTCCATTCAAGGTGGTAAGCCCCTATTCGCCCGCTGGTGATCAGCCAAAGGCGATAGCTGAACTGGCTAGCAGACTCAATGCTGGTGAATCCGACGTTGTGTTACTTGGGGCAACCGGTACCGGAAAGTCGGCAACCACCGCATGGTTGATTGAAAAGCTTCAGCGGCCAACGCTCGTCATTGCACACAACAAAACCTTGGCTGCCCAGTTAGCAAGCGAGCTCAGAGAAATGTTCCCTGGCAACGCTGTTGAGTATTTCGTGAGTTACTACGACTACTACCAGCCTGAAGCTTATGTGCCGCAGACGGACACCTTCATTGAGAAGGACTCATCAATCAACGAAGAGGTCGAGCGCCTTAGGTATTCAGCGACCATGTCGCTGCTTTCCAGACGTGACGTGATTGTGGTTGCAACAGTCTCCTGCATATATGGTCTCGGTGCTCCAAAGGAGTACTTGGCCCAAGCCTTGCCGCTCAAGGTTGGGCAACGCATCGACAGAGATGAACTTATTCGCTCACTAGTTGCAATTCAGTACCAGAGAAATGACATTGAGTTCACAAGGGGTCATTTTCGAGTGAAGGGCGACACCCTAGAGGTGATTGCGGTCTATGACGAAGAGGCAACCAGGATTGAATTCTTCGGGGACGAAATCGAAAAGATCTACCGAATTCACCCGCTCACCGGTGAGATTCTGATGGAGCGTGAAAGTGTTGCAATCTATCCAGCCTCCTACTACGTTGCCCCAGTTGAGCGGATGGGTAAGGCGATTGAGGATATCGAGAATGAATTAGAAAATCGCTATCGTGAACTTGAATCCCAAGGCAAACTGCTTGAAGCTCAGCGCATCAAAATGCGAACAACGTTTGACCTCGAGATGATCAGGGAACTTGGATTCTGCTCCGGCATTGAAAACTATTCGAAGCACATTGATCAGCGTGAAACAGGTGAACCACCGGCCTGTTTGCTTGACTATTTCCCCGACGATTTCCTGACCGTAATCGATGAGTCGCACGTGACAGTTCCACAGATTGGTGCGATGTACATGGGGGATTCGTCCAGAAAGCGCACCCTGGTTGAACATGGGTTTCGCCTGCCCTCTGCCCTAGACAACAGGCCACTGCGCTTTGAGGAGTTTCTAGAGCGCACAGGACAAACTGTTTACCTTTCTGCCACCCCAGCAAAGTATGAACTCGAAAAGTCAGACGGAGTGGTTGAGCAGATCATTAGACCAACGGGCTTGGTTGACCCTGAGATTGTGGTCAAGCCAGCAAAGGGCCAGATCGATGACCTACTGGATGAGATTCGAACTAGGACCGAGAAAAACGAACGTGTCCTTGTCACCACGCTGACCAAGCGATTGGCAGAAGAGGTTACCGACTACTTCACGGAAATGGGAGTAAGAGTTCGCTATCTCCATTCTGATGTTGACACACTTAGACGCGTTGAGCTCTTGCGAGAACTGAGAATGGGTGTCTTCGATGTTCTGGTGGGTATCAACCTTCTGCGAGAGGGCCTCGACCTTCCCGAGGTGTCCCTGGTTGCAATCTTGGATGCCGATAAAGAAGGATTCCTCAGGTCAACAACTTCCTTGATTCAGACAATTGGCCGAGCGGCCAGAAACGTAGACGGCCAGGTCCACATGTATGCAGATGTGATGACCGCTTCCATGGCACGGGCAATCGACGAAACTAACCGAAGGCGTGATAAGCAGATTGCTTACAACAAGGAAATGGGCGTCGATCCTCAGCCTCTTCGCAAGAAGATTGCTGACATCACCGACAGCCTCCAACGCGAGGAGCTTGACACCGAGCAGCTAATCGAGAAGCTGAAGGCCGAAACAAGTTCCAAAAACAGCTCTGGCAAAACCAAAGCAAAGCTAGGAATCGGTGCTGCCGGCAAACAGGAAATCATGAAGACTGTGCTCGAACTCGATGCCCAGATGAAGCTTGCCGCTTCAGAACTAAAGTTTGAATTGGCAGCCCGGATTCGGGATGAAATATCTGAACTCAAAAGAGAGCTGCGCGCCTTCGACCGCGCAGGTCATGCATAGACTTATTGAATGACCATTGAGCAGCCCAAGGGCGCAAAATTAGCCATTAAGGGCGCCCGGGTTCATAACCTCAAGAACCTTGATCTGGAGCTACCCAGGGACGCGATGATCGTCTTCACCGGTCTCAGTGGATCAGGCAAGTCATCCCTGGCTTTCGACACAATCTTTGCTGAGGGCCAGCGAAGATATGTTGAGTCACTTAGTGCCTATGCGAGGCAATTTTTGGGCCAGGTCGATCGGCCTGACGTTGACTTCATTGAGGGTCTCAGTCCCGCAGTGTCAATCGACCAGAAATCAACAAACAGAAATCCACGATCAACTGTCGGCACGATCACAGAAATCCATGACTACCTAAGGCTTCTCTGGGCCAGGATTGGCGTCCCACACTGTCACGAGTGCGGTGAGGTTATTTCAAAGCAAACACCTCAGGCAATTGTAGATCAACTGCTCGCCTTTGAGATTGGAACCAAATTTCAACTGCTCGCCCCGATTATTGTCCAGAAAAAGGGTGAGTTTCAGGACCTTTTCTCATCACTTCAATCCCAAGGCTACGCAAGGGCAGTAGTGGATGGCGAGACCGTCGTGTTGGCAGAGGCAAAGCCACTGAAAAAAAGCTACAAGCATGACATCTCGGTGGTTGTGGATCGCCTGGTAGTAAAGCCCGAGGCATTGTCACGCATTACAGATTCAGTTGAGACTGCCTTGAAGCTTGCAGGCGGCAGAATTATCGTCGATTTTGTCGACGAGGGAACGAAGCGAGTCTTTTCAGAAAACCTGAGCTGTCCAAATGAACACGATTTGGCCATCACCGAGATCGAACCTAGGACCTTTTCCTTCAATGCTCCATTTGGGGCATGCCAGGTCTGCACTGGTCTTGGGACAAAGATGGCTGTTGACTCCCAATTAGTTATAGGAGATGAGGACGCAAGCATTAACCAGGGAGTTATTTTGCCCTGGTCGACGCAAGGCAAGGGGCTTTATTCCTACTTTGTGAGACTCCTTCAAGGTCTTGCAAATGACTTGGAGTTTGACCTCGACACCCCCTGGTCACAACTGTCAGCCGAGGTTCAAGAAGCGATTCTGAACGGGAACGACTTCGAAGTGCAGGTTAAGTGGCGCTCCAAATATGGACGCGAAATGCGCTACACATCCGGCTTTGAAGGTGTCCTTCCATACATTGAGCGCCGCTATTTGGAGTCCGATAGCGACTGGGCTCGCGCGAAGTGGGCGGACTACCTTCGAGAGATTCCTTGTCCAGCATGCGATGGGGCCCGGCTAAGGCCTGAGGTCCTTGCCATTAAAGTGCATGGCAAATCGATTCATGATGTTGCCCAGATATCACTTGGGAAGTCTCACGAGTTCTTTGATTCGCTGGAGCTAAGCGAGCGTGAAAGTAAAATCGCAGCCCAGGTGCTGCGTGAAATTCGAGCGAGGTTGGATTTTCTTCTGGCAGTTGGGCTTGATTATCTATCGCTAGAGCGTGCTGCCGGCTCACTGTCAGGCGGTGAGGCGCAGCGTATTCGACTTGCAACACAGATTGGCGCCGGCCTTACCGGTGTTCTGTATGTGCTGGACGAGCCATCAATCGGGCTCCATCAGCGCGACAATTTGCGGCTGATCGAAACCCTAATAAAGCTTCGAGACCTCGGTAACACCCTGATTGTGGTTGAACACGATGAGGACACCATTCGTGCTGCCGACTGGTTAGTAGACATCGGCCCCGGGGCTGGAGTCAACGGCGGTGAAGTGGTGCACTCTGGTAGCTACAAGTCGCTACTCACCAATAAACGGTCGATAACTGGTGCTTACCTGTCGGAATCTCAAAAGATTGAAACCCCCGCTAAACGCAGAAAGCCAAAGGCTGAGGGAAAGCTAAAGGTGGTCGGAGCCAGGGAGAATAACCTTCAAAACGTTGACGTCGAATTCCCATTGGGTGTCATGACAGCAGTCACCGGTGTCAGTGGGTCAGGTAAGTCCTCGTTGGTAAACGACGTTCTCTATCAAGTGCTTGCAAACCGACTGAACAAAGCCAAGGGCGTTGCGGGTAAGCACACCAGGGTCGAGGGAGTGGATCTGCTGGACAAGGTCGTTCACGTTGACCAAGCGCCCATCGGAAGAACCCCTAGATCAAACCCGGCTACCTACACCGGAGTCTTTGACAATATCCGGAAATTGTTTGCAGACACACCTGAGTCAAAGGTCAGGGGATATCTCCAGGGAAGATTCTCGTTCAATGTCAAGGGTGGTCGATGTGAAACCTGCGCCGGCGATGGAACCATTCGAATCGAAATGAACTTTCTGCCCGATGTCTACGTGCTCTGCGAGGACTGCAAGGGCGCTAGATACAACCGTGAGACTCTGCAGGTTTTGTATAAGGGGAAGTCAATTGGTGATGTACTGAACATGCCAATTAGTGATGCTGCGGAATTCTTTGCGCCTATTAACTCAATTGCCAGGTACCTAAACACTCTGGTGGATGTTGGCCTTGGTTACGTGAGGCTCGGTCAGTCGGCAACAACCCTTTCCGGCGGCGAAGCTCAGCGCGTGAAGCTAGCAACCGAGCTACAGAGAAGATCTACCGGTAAAACAATCTACGTCCTGGATGAACCAACCACTGGATTGCACTTTGAAGACGTGAACAAACTTCTCAAGGTTCTCAGTGAGCTAGTTGACAAGGGCAACACTGCAATTGTCATTGAGCACAATCTTGATGTGATTCGATGCGCCGACTGGGTCATCGACATGGGGCCAGAGGGTGGCTCCGGCGGTGGCACAGTTGTGGCCGAAGGGACACCAGAGCAAGTAGCAAAGACCCCGAACAGCCATACCGGCAGATTCTTAGGCGAGATTCTCTAGAAATGGCCAGCGAGATCGCGTTTCGACCGAAAACATCGGAGATCCCGACCAACCCTGGCGTCTATCGATTCCTGGATTCAAACGGACGTGTTCTTTATGTGGGTAAGGCAAAAAACCTACGTGCTAGATTGCAAAACTATTTTGGCCCGCTGAAATCTCTGCATGAGCGGACCCAGCGAATGCTAAGAAGTGCTAGCGATGTGAAGTGGACCATCGTTGCAACCGAATACGAAGCGCTTCAGCTTGAGTTCACCTGGATCAAAGAGTTCGAGCCACCGTTCAATGTTCGCTTTCGGGACGACAAGTCCTATCCATATCTAGCAATTTCTGTCAACGAAGATGCTCCAAGGGCATTTGTGACCAGGAACAGGGAACTCAAAGGTGTCAGGTACTTTGGCCCCTACACACAAAGCTGGGCCATCAGAGACACCCTGGACTCGCTACTCAGGGTCTATCCGGTCCGAAGCTGTTCAGCCGGTATCTACCAACGAGCAAAGCGAACCGGCAGACCATGCCTGCTGGCGGAGATTGGAAAATGCTCAGCTCCATGTGTTGAGCGGATTAGTAAGACAGACCACAAAGCGCTTGCCAAGCAGCTTGGAGACTTTATAGGTTCCGGAAACCAGTCCCACGTTGCCGCACTAAAAAAGAAGATGCAATTGGCAAGCGATGACCAAAATTACGAATTAGCGGCAAGACTGCGAGACGATGTTCAAGCGCTCGAATCGGTGCTTGAGAAATCTGCTGTTGTGTTGGGGCAGGAGGTCGACGCTGATTTCATAGGCCTCACCAGAGACGAGCTCTCTGCCGGGGTGTCGCTGTTTTTCGTTAGGGGAGGCCGAATTCGCGGTACCCGCTCAATGGTTGTGGATCTGGAGCTAGATCGCTCTAATGCTGAACTAATTGAGTACTTAATCCAAGAGATTTATTCGACGAAACCCAACGTCCAGCCACCAGAGATTCCAAAACAGATCATGGTCACCCACGAACCAAGCGATCAAGAAGCGCTCACTAGATGGCTATCCACAGGACGCGGCAAGCCCGTCCAGGTGTCGGTACCCAAACGAGGAGACAAAGCAAGCCTGCTGGCAACCGCAACCACCAACGCCAAACATGCCCTGGCCAGTTACAAACTAAAGCGCGTCTCTGATTTCAGCTCAAGGGCCGAGGCTTTACAGGGACTGCAGCGTTCACTCGGGTTGACCAATGCACCACTTCGCATTGAGTGCTACGACGTGTCTCACCTGTCTGGCACTGGAACTGTTGGGTCGATGGTTGTCTTTGAGGATGGGCTTCCTAGAAAAGATCAATATCGCAAGTTCAATCTTGAGTCTGCTGATGACACCGAGTCCATCTACCAAATGCTTCTAAGGCGGCTCAAGTATTTGAACGCCAAGGAGATTGATGAGAAGTTCAGCTACTATCCTGCGCTTCTAGTCATAGATGGTGGATTGCCGCAGCTTGGCGCTGCCAAGCGAGCACTTGCAGATTCCGGAGTCGATGGCATTTCAGTTGTTTCACTAGCGAAGCGATTGGAAGAGGTTTATGTGACTGAAAGTGATTACCCGGTTATTTTGCCAAGAACCTCCGAAGAGCTGTTTCTCTTGCAGCGAATTCGAGATGAAGCCCACCGTTTTGCAATATCTGCGCAGCGGGCCTCTAGAACCAAATCAATTTCCAGTCAGCTTTTGGAGATTCCGGGGCTGGGGGAGCAGAAAGCCAGACTGCTACTGAGAAAGTTCGGATCGGTCAAACGCTTGAAGCTTGCCAGTGAAGCAGAGATCGCGACTCTTCCTGGTTTTAGTGAGCGTTTAGCCGCCACCGTCCTTGAGCATTTGTCCGAATCTTAAGAAACCCCTAACGCGCGACACGCCGAAGCGGTAACCTTGTTCACAAGTCGATGGGTGGGGAAATGGAACCAGATAACAGACCAGAACTATTGGTTGTTACTGGCATGTCCGGCGCAGGTCGTTCGACTGTCGGAAACGCCCTAGAGGACCAGGGCTGGTATGTCATCGACAACCTGCCGCCACAGCTCCTGCTACCAATCAGTGACCTGTTTGCGATGGGCAAAGAAACACTCACCCGCGTGGCAGTGATTATTGACGTTCGCGGTGGTGAGTTCTTTTCCGAGCTCCAGGATTACATTCACAAACTTCGTGCCAGCGAGATAGCAGTTCGAGTGCTTTTCCTCGAGGCTAATGATGCGGCGTTAGTTAAGCGTTTCGAGTCCGTTAGGCGCCCACACCCACTGCAAGGTGATGGCCGAGTCATGGATGGCATTGCAGCCGAGCGAGAACTGCTATTGAGTCTGCGTGAAAGTGCGGACATTGTTTTTGACACCTCTGATTCAAACGTTCACCAACTCACCAATCGCGTAGCTGAAGCGTTTGAGGGCAAAAGCAAAAATTTCAAAGTCAATGTGCTGAGCTTTGGATTCAAATACGGCTTGCCTGCAGACGCGGACATGGTGGCCGACGCGAGGTTCATTGCCAACCCGCATTGGCAGGAAAAATTGCGCCCAAAAACCGGAAACGACAGTGAAGTCTCTGATTTCGTTCTCTCACAGCCTGGGGTTCAGGAGTTCCAGAAGGACTACCTAAGGGCGCTCAAAACTGTGCTGGCTGGTTACCGCAGGGAGAACAAGAGATTTGCGACCATAGCAATCGGATGCACCGGTGGAAAGCACCGTTCTGTTGCACTTGCAAATGCCATTGCAGAGGCTCTAGGCAATGAGCAAGATATTCAAGTAGCTGTTTCACACCGTGATCTAGGCAGGGAGTAATGATGGCCCTTACCCAGCAAATCAAGGAGGAACTCGCAAGGGTTCCTGTCAAGACAGGACTTGAGCGAGCAGCCGAGCTAGCAACCGTTCTGCGGTTTTGTGGTGGCTTGCACCTAATCTCCGGCCGAATCGCCATCGAGGTTGAGTTAGATTCAGCTGCCCTTGCTAGGAGGCTTACCAGAGCGATTGCTGAGCTTTACGGCATTCAATCGGAGTTGTCAGTTGTTCAAGCCGGTGGACTCCGAAAGACAAGTGGTTACCAAATCAGAGTCCTTCGCGATGGCGAACTACTTGCCAGGCAAACCGGCCTTATCGACAATCGAGGAAGGCCGGTAAGAGGTTTACCGGCAACACTGATTAGTTCGACACTGGATGAAGCCAGGGCCGTTTGGCGTGGTGCATTTTTGGCACATGGAAGCCTGACCGATCCTGGACGCTCAACCTCTCTTGAAGTCACTGCACCGGGTAATGAATCGGCAATGGCACTGGTGGGTGTTGCCCGAAGGCTTGGCGTTGCCGCAAGGGCCCGTGAAGTTAGAAATGTCTCCCGAGTTGTGGTCAGAGACGGTGACGCCATTACTGAACTGCTGAAGCAAATTGGTTGCATCGAGCAGGTTGAGAAATGGGAAGAGCTTAGAAATAGGCGCGAGATTCGAGGCACAGCCAACCGTCTTGCAAACTTTGATGACGCCAACTTACGCAGAAGCGCCCAAGCAGCTGTCGCAGCAGGCGCCAGGGTACAGCGAGCGCTGGAAATACTCGGAGAAGAGGCGCCAGAACACCTACGCTATGCAGGGGAGCTAAGGCTCAACCACAAGGATGCCTCCTTGGATGAACTTGGAAGGCTTGCCAATCCTCCAATGACTAAAGATGCTGTAGCTGGGAGAATTCGCAGGCTGCTTGCCACCGCAGACAAGAAAGCTAGCGAGCTAGGGATTCCGGATACCGAATCCGTCATCTCGGACTTGATCTAGGAATAATTCGAGTACTTATTTAGCTGCAAACAATAGAGAAAGGGAATCATGACCTACACACTTCCAGACCTAAGCTACGACTACGCGGCCCTTGAACCTCACATTTCAGCCCGAATCATGGAGCTTCACCACTCAAAGCACCACCAGGCGTATGTAACTGGCGCGAATGCGGCACTTGATGCAATGGCGGAGGCCCGTGCTACCGAAAATTTCGCAAACCTTCCCAAGTTGCAAAAGGACCTAGCTTTCAACCTGGGCGGTCACGTAAACCACAGCATCTTCTGGAAAAACCTTTCGGCTGATGGCGGAGAGGCTGGCGGTGAACTGCTAGCCGCTATTTCCGAGTACTTCGGCTCCTACGAAGCCTTCACCAAGCACTTCACTGCTGCCGCTATGGGAATTCAAGGTTCAGGCTGGGCCTACCTTGCTTGGGACAGCCTTGGTAACCGATTGGTTATCGGACAGCTTTACGATCAGCAGGGCAACCTAGCCATGGGCAACATTCCGCTTTTGATGTTGGATATGTGGGAGCACGCCTTCTACCTTGACTACCAAAACGTCAAGGCAGACTACGTGAAGGCCTTCTGGAACATCGTGAATTGGGCTGACGTTGCGAAACGCTTTGAGTCTGTAAAGGCCAACAGCCGCTCGCTACTGCTAGGCTAACCGGGTCCGCCCAAAGGTGCTCGGGCAATAATTTATTCACTAACAAGTTCTGGAGTAGCCCCGTGACTCGTATTGGTATTAATGGTTTTGGAAGAATCGGTCGTAATTATTTGCGTGCAGCTTTAGCGCAAAACTCAGACCTCGAGATCGTTGCAGTAAACGACCTTTCCGACCCAGCTGGGTTGGCACACCTTTTGAAGTATGACTCTGTAACGGGCCGTCTTGATGCGGCAGTCTCAGTTGAAGGCGACAGCATCATTGTCAACGGCAAGTCGATCAAGGTTCTCGCAGAGCGCGATCCTGCTCAGCTTGCATGGAAAGACCTTGGCGTTGACATTGTTATCGAATCCACCGGACGTTTCACAAACGCCGAAGATGCCAAGAAGCACATTGAGGCTGGGGCCAAGAAGGTAATTATTTCGGCTCCTGCAACCGGTGAGGACGCGACCTTTGTTATCGGTGTCAATGAGCACCTTTATGACCCAGAGAACCACCACATTATTTCCAACGCATCCTGCACTACGAACTGCTTGGCTCCACTAGCCAAGGTGTTCCTGGATAACTTCGGAATCAAAAACGGTCTGATGACCACTATCCACGCTTACACTGCCGACCAGAACCTTCAGGACGGGCCTCACTCCGACCTTCGTCGTGCACGAGCAGCTGCCATCAACATCGTTCCTTCTTCAACCGGTGCAGCTAAGGCGATTGGACTAGTTCTTCCAGAACTAAAGGGCAAGCTAGATGGTTTTGCACTGCGTGTTCCAGTTCCTACCGGATCGATCACCGACCTAACACTTGTGTCCGAGAAGGAGACAACTGTCGAGGAGATCAACGCGGCCTACAAGAAGGCAGCTGAGGGCCCTATGAAGGGAATCCTCATGTACACCGAGGATCCAATCGTTTCAAGTGACATCGTTACCGACCCTCACAGCTCTATCTTTGACAGTGGCCTTGTCCGCGTAATCGGCAACACCGTCAAGCTTTCTAGCTGGTATGACAATGAGTGGGGTTATTCAAACCGACTTGTTGAACTTACTTCGTTGGTTGCATCCAAGCTCTAATGATCAGGACTCTTGCAGACGCCGGAGATCTTCGTTCCAAACGGGTTCTACTCAGGTGCGACCTAAACGTCCCTTTAAAAGATGGCGTTATTGGTGATGACGGCAGAATTCGAGCCTCGCTAAAGACCATCAAGTACTTGGTCGATGCTGGTGCTCGGGTTCTAATAGCCTCGCACTTGGGCAGGCCAGAGGGTGCACCTGATGCCAAGTATTCATTGGAGCCGGTAGCAAAGCGACTTGAGGAGTTGTTGGGACAGCCAGTTTTGTTCTCAACGGACACCGTCGGACCAATAGCTAAGGCCGCCTCGAAGTTACTGGAGGATGGTGGCGTAGTACTGCTTGAAAACCTTAGGTTTCAGCCAGGAGAGACCTCAAAGGATCCTGAGATTAGGCAGCAGTTTGCTTCCGAGCTTGCATCTCTGGTTGACCTTATGGTGTCTGACGGGTTTGGAGTCGTTCATCGCGAACAGGCCAGTGTTTTCGAGCTGGCAAAAGAAATCCCAAGTTACGCAGGTTTCCTAATTCAGGCTGAACTTGAGGTTCTTGAAGGGCTCACAACTAATCCAGTCAAGCCCTACTCGGTCGTACTGGGTGGATCCAAGGTGTCGGACAAGCTTGCGGTCATTGGCAGCTTGCTTCCACTAGTCAACTCCTTGGTTATTGGCGGGGGAATGGTGTTCACTGTTCTAGCTGCTCAAGGACATGCAGTCGGTAAGAGTCTCCTGGAAGAGGATCAAATTGAAACCGTCAAGGGATTCTTGGCTCAGGCCGAGGAACTTGGCGTGAAGATTCACTTGCCGGTAGACATTGAGATTGCAGCAGGGTTCAGTGCCGACGCCCCACACGCCACAGTTTCTGTCGATGCCATCGAGACTTCAGATTTGGGTCCGGATGTCATGGGCCTAGACATTGGGCCGGTCAGCGCAAAGAATTTTGCTCAGGTTATTCGTGAGTCCAAGACAGTTTTCTGGAACGGACCAATGGGAGTGTTTGAATTCCCGGCATTTGCTAACGGCACCAAGGTTGTGGCTCAGTCTCTAACCGAGGTTGACGGCCTTTCGGTGGTAGGAGGAGGAGACTCCGCGTCGGCGGTGCGAGCACTCGGCTTTTCGGAGGATGCGTTCGGTCACATTTCTACTGGCGGCGGAGCCAGCCTCGAGTTCCTAGAGGGCAAAACGCTACCTGGACTGGAGGTCCTAAATGACTAATAGAGTTCCCCTAATTGCAGGCAACTGGAAGATGAACCTAGATCATCTGCAGGGAATTGCCCTGATCCAGAAGCTTTGCTGGACACTGAATGATGCTGATCATGACTACAAAGAAGTTGAAGTGGCGGTATTCCCTCCGTTCACCGACCTTCGCAGTGCACAGACGCTAATTGATGCCGAAAAGTTTGACGTCGCATTGGGAGCCCAGGATCTTTCGGTTCATGACTCAGGTGCGTTTACTGGAGACATCAGTGGCGCATTTCTAAGCAAACTTGACGTGAAATACGTCTTGGTCGGCCACTCGGAAAGGCGTGAATATCACGCCGAGGGCGATGAGGTTATCCAAGCAAAGGTTGCAGCTGCCTGGAGGCACAACCTCGTTCCAATCATCTGCGTTGGCGAGACTCTTGAGCAGCTAGAGACCCTCGGTCAGTCGGCTGTCCCAATTTCGCAGACAATCGCAGCCCTTTCTGGGCATGAAAATCTGGGTGAATTCGTGATTGCCTATGAGCCAGTTTGGGCCATTGGAACCGGTAAGGTTGCCACCGCGCAGGAGGCAGCCGAGGTTGCAACCGCCATTCGAAAGGCCCTGGACGAGAACTTTGGGGCTGAGGCTGCCAACTCTCGAATCCTATATGGTGGATCAGTGAAGGCAAATAATGTCGCTGGATTCTTGCAATCTGACCAGGTTGATGGTGTGCTGGTAGGCGGAGCTTCGTTGGATGCAGACGAGTTTGCTGGAATATCGCGCTTCAAAAAGCACATCGTCCTATAATTTACAAGCGTTTGCAAAGAAAGTAAGGAAATAAATGGCCGCCCTACAAACCGCACTGCTGGTGCTTCTAGTCATCACCAGCGTGCTGCTGATTCTGATGATCCTTCTTCACAAGGGTCGCGGTGGCGGTGTTGCCGACATGTTTGGTGGCGGTGTTACTAGCTCAATGAATTCCTCAGGTGTAGCAGAGCGAAACCTGAACCGCATCACAATAATTCTCGGACTAGTTTGGGTCACCGTAATTATCATCCTTGGCCTATTTACAAGATTTGGATGGGCCTGATGTCAAGTAGTCCTTCGATTAGAGGAGCACGAGTCGGTGCTGGTCCAATGGGCGAGACCGATCGCGGCCACCAGGTAGAGCGCGTTGCAATTAGCTATTACTGTTCCAGTGGCCACGAGATCAACCCGCTGTTTGCAGCGAGTGTCAACTCTGAAGACATTCCAGTAGAGATCGACTGCCCACACTGTGGACTGCCGGCTGGACAGGACAAAGCCAACCCTCCACAGGTTGCAAAGATTGAGCCATATAAGACTCACCTTGCCTATGTCAAAGAGCGTCGTACTGATGATGAGGCTGAGCAGATTCTGGCTGAGGCGCTTGAATCAATCAGAAATCGTCGCCAGCGTGCCGCCGATGCTGCTAAAGCGCGTCGCTAAGTTCCTGGTCTAGATACCATCTAGTTTGCTTTTTGCCTGAGACTTTGCTCAGCGGCAATTCACACCCCGGATTATTTAGGGCGTCTGAGACTACGTTTGCCTTAGCCTCTCCAGATGCCAATACCCACAAGCTGTCAGCCTTGTTCAGCGCCTGGTAGCTGAGGCTCAGTCGTTTTGATGGCGGCTTGGGGGAGTCTGCCTCAGCCACAATCCAACCATTTTCGTGGCGATGGCCTGGAAAAAGCGAGGCAACATGCCCATCTGGACCGACTCCGAGAATTACCAGGTCAAAAACTGCCTCAGGGCTGGAAATATCACCCAGCTCCTCAGACAACTGGAGCGAGAATTCCCTGCCAGCACTGTCGAGGTCACCGGTTCCATCCGGATAACGAATTAGCTTGTAGCGGGATTGATCAGCCATTTGAGAAAGCCCCTGGTGCTCATTCCGGTCTGGATCCTCAAGGCCCACGTAGCGTTCATCGCCGAACATAAACCAGACCTCAGAGAGGTCTAAGTCCAGCTGGTCAATCTGCCTGATAAACGCAATGCCCAGAGTTCCACCAGTGAGGACCACCCTTATTGGACCACGCTTAGTTGCTGCTAGTTCGTTGAGTAATTCTGCAAAGTCTTTGGCTGCCGTTGATAGCAGGCCATCAGGACTCTCGCAGGTGATGACTTTTGGGTGAATCACTTCTGAAGCCTTCGCTGCAAAACCTCACCGTAAACCTCATCCTCGCCTAGGAATCGCATGTCCTCTATCAGGCAGTCCTGATCGGAGCGACGAGGCAGTAGAACTGAGCTCTCTGGAGCACCGGTTTCAGAGATTTGGGCAACATCCTCGGTGCGAAGAATCGAGAGTGACTGGTCGCCAAATTTGATCTGCACCCCAAGAATTCCCTCAACAGCAGCCTCTTCAAAGGTGTTCTCCTGCTCTGCTTGGATCCCAAGCTTGAGCGACAGCCAGTCTGCCAGGAGCCCAGCACTCGGTGAAAACTCAGAGCCGAAGACAGTTATCGCCGTGACCGGCAGTCCAGCCTTGCGATCAAAGAGCGCTGCCAGCTGAGATCTCCAGAGCGTGATCCTGGTCCACGCCAGGTCGCCGTCACCGGGGTGGTAGTTGGAGGCAAGCTGATCTAGAAAAACCTTGGGCTCGGGCTGCATCGCCGAGTCTGTGATTCGCTTGGATGCTATTTGCCCGATTGGATTGGAAATGGGGTTCGATTCAGACTCCGAAGGCCACCACGCAACAACGGGGGCATCCGGCAACATAAGGCCAGTTACGATCGATTCTGTGTTGTTGCGAGCACCACCTGTTGCGTTGATGATAATCACTTCGGAAGCACCGGCATCGCCACCAATCCGGATTTCAGCATCTAATTTCGAGGGCCCCTGGTCCTCGCTCTTATCGCTCACAAGAACAATCACACGGCTTGGGTGCAGCCGCGAAGCACCATTTGCAGCGGTAACGGCTTGCTCCAGGTGTTCCGGGTCGGTCTCAATGATTAGGGTCAAGACTCGACCCAGCGCTACTACACCTCCGTCGTCGCGGAGTTCCTGAAGCTTCTTACCGATCTTGGATGAGGTTGTTCCCTCAAGCTTTACTATCAAGGGCGCCTCCAAGATCGACCATCAATTTCTAACATTCTGTGAGCTGAACTTGGTCCCCATGATCCCGGTGCATAGGCCTCAGGGACAGTAGAGTCAGCCCAGAATGAGACGATCGGGTCCAAAATCTTCCAGGAAAGTTCGACTTCCTTCTGTCTTGGGAACAGTGGTGGCTCCCCAAGTAAGACATCGAGAATAAGTCGCTCATAGGCTTCGGGGGAGTCTTCAGTGAATGCGTGGCCATAGCCGAAGTCCATTGTGACATCGCGAACCTGCATGCTTGGTCCTGGCACCTTGGAGCCGAATCGAATTGTGACGCCCTCGTTCGGCTGCACTCGAATAACCAGGGCATTCTCACCCAGCAGAGCCGTCTGCGTCTTTCCGAATAGCTGCTGTGGAGCGCGCTTGAATACAACTGCAATCTCTGTCACCCGACGACCAAGGCGTTTTCCAGCACGTAGGTAAAAAGGAACTCCTTGCCATCTGCGGTTATCAATATCCAATCGCATGGCGGCGAATGTCTCAGTCTTACTCTTTGGATCTGTGCCTTCTTCTTCGAGATACCCAAGCACTTGCTCGCCACCCTGCCAGCCGGTCTCATATTGACCGGTTGCGGTGTGCAGAGAGAGATCCTCGGGCAAGCTCACTGCCGCCAGGACCTTTTCCTTTTCAGTTCGAAGGTCGGCTGCATCGAAAGTTAGTGGCTGCTCCATTGCAGTTAGAGCAAGCAGCTGCAACAGGTGGTTCTGAATCACATCGCGAGCAGCACCAATGCCGTCGTAGTAGCCAGCTCGGCCGCCAATGCCAATGTCTTCTGCCATCGAAATCTGGACGTGGTCGATGTAGTTGTTGTTCCAGAGCGGCTCAAACATCTGGTTGGCGAATCTCAGGGCCAAAATGTTCTGCACAGTCTCTTTGCCGAGGTAGTGATCGATTCGGAATACTGAATCCGGCGGGAACACATCCTCCACGACATTATTCAGCTCGATTGCAGTCTCAAGGTCGGAACCAAAAGGCTTCTCAATTACCACCCTGCGGAACTGACCAGGTCCAGCCTCTGCCAACCCGGAGGAAGAGAGCTGCTGAACCACAAGCGGGAAATCTCTGGGTGGAATCGACAGATAGAAAGCGTGATTACCAGCAGTTCCGCGCTCACGATCTAGTTCATCGACGGTCTGCTTTAGCCTTGCAAAAGCCTCCGGGTCATCGTGTTTCCCAGAGACGAACCTAATGCCTTTGACCAGTTGCTCCCAGACCTCTTCAGACCACTGTGTTCTGGCGTGCTTCTTGACAGAGTCGTAGACAACCTTTTCAAAATCTTCCTCGCTCCAGTCTCTCCTAGCGAAACCAACCAGTGAAAATGCCGGAGGCAGCAGCCCGCGATTTGCCAGGTCATAGATGGCCGGAAGTAGCTTCTTCTGAGCCAAGTCACCCGTGACACCAAACATGATCAGGCCGCTTGGCCCAGCAATCTTGAGTAACCTGCGGTCTTTGGGGTCTCTGAGTGGGTTTTGACTCACGAAGCGATTACCTTTTCCAGGACCTCAAGATCAGCAAGAGGCTCTGACATGTTCAGAGAAACTACTGGCAAGGAATTTGCCTCCAGCACTCTTGCGTCGCCCTGTGCCTGGGCTGTAATCAGCTCTCCAAAGGTAAATGGGCGATCCTTAATCTCCAGATCAACACCGTGGTTTCCTGTTATTTGTAGATACACACCCTGGCGCGGACCGCCCTTGTGGTACTGACCGGTCGAGTGCAGGAACCTCGGACCCCAACCAAAGGTAACGGGACGTCCAGTACGTTTTGCAATCAAGTCACGCAGTGATTCAAATTGTGGGTACTCCGGACGAGACAGGTAAACCTGAACCGAAACAAAACCATCAGGCCCCAACTGCTCCAGTAGTTGCTCAACGGCAGCCTCAACTGTGCTACCCACCAAATTCATACCGTAGCTAGTGACCCCGATGCCCCTGTCAACAAAACCAACCTCACCAGACACCTGAGGAGAATCAAGCAATTCCCTGGCAGCAATCTTTGCCGACTCAACATCTGGTTGATCAAATGGATTAATTTCTAGAAGGTGCCCGGCTACTGCCGTTGCATACTCCCAAGCAAGGAATAGTTCACCAAGCGAACCATGAAAAGTCACATCGGATACATTTGCCTCGCCCTCACCGAAACTAATCAGTAGGGTGTCCTCGGGGCGGGAAAGAATTTCAGGGGCGCTTTTAGTCACCACAACCGGAAGAGTTCCGCGCTGCAGCTTGCCGGTACTCTCGGCAACCAACTGTTCAACCCAGTCACCAAAACCTGGAAGCCCGTCGGTTTCAATCAAGAACTTGTCTTTATGTGCAGCTGTTCCGGGGGAGGCCGCCAAGACAGCACCCAACCAAAGACCTGGGTTGTCAATTGAATCGCTCGCAAGTGAAGGTCCGACGTTAGCAGCACTAGCGAGCAAGGACGCGATGTCAGCCCCGGCAAGACCGGAAGGAACCAGTCCGAATGCCGTCAGTGCAGAGTATCGGCCACCAACATTTGGATCAGCATTAAAGACACGGTAACCATCTTCTAAGGCAGCCTTCTCCATGGGGGAGCCTGGATCAGTGACAATCACAATGCGCTTCCGTGCATCTATGCCAGCAGCCTCAAAGGCAACCTCGAACGCTCGTTTCTGGCTGTCGGTCTCTACAGTGGAGCCAGACTTGGACGACACGACCACGACAGTTTGTTCCAGCTTGCTCACAGCAGCCATGACCTGGTCTGGGGCGGTGGAATCAAGGATTACAATTTCATGACCGGTGTTTTTTCCAATTACCTCTGGAGCAAGGGACGATCCTCCCATTCCACAAAGAACAATCCGGTCTATACCGTTCTCATTGAATTCATCACGAAGTTTTAGAATCTCCGGAATTAGTTCGACAGAAGTTTTTGCCGAGTCAATCCATCCGAGTCGAATTTTTGCCTCAGATTCAGCATCTGGACCCCAGAGTGTGTGATCCTTGTCAGCGATCCTTGAGGCAATCTGATTAGCGACAAGACCCTCAACCACATCAGACAGCTGCTCCTGGAGTTTTTCGGAAACTCTAATCTGCATTAGCGAGAACCCTCCAGAGCCTGCTCAACAGTTTCAACAAGCTCGTTCCAGGAGACGATGAACTTCTCAACGCCCTCTTTCTCCAGCAAAACGGTGACCGCGCCTAGGTCGACTCCTGACTCATCAAGATCTGCCAAGAAACTCTCAGCAGCATCAATCGAAGCTACGATCGACTCCGCTGGAATGACTCCATGATCTGCGGTGGCCATCATTGTTTTTTCAGGCATCGTGTTCACAACATTCTTAGAGACCAGCTCAGTGACGTAAAGGGTATCTGGCAAGGATGGATCTTTGACTCCGGTGGAAGCCATTAGCGGGCGCTGCAAGTTAGCACCACTGGCAGCCAGTTCCTGCCACTGGGGGCCATCAAAACGTTCCAGGAAGAGCTTGTAAGCCAATTGAGCGTTGGCCAACGCAGCCTTGCTCTTGAGCTCAGGTCGACCAATCGCCTCGAGCCTGGCATCTACTTCAGTGTCAACCCTTGACACGAAGAAAGAAGCCACCGAGTGGATTTTGGATAGATCGTGCCCATTGTTTTTAGCTTGCACTAGCCCTGCAAGGTAAGCATCAATCACGAGGTTGTAGCGCTCGAGTGAAAAGATCAAAGTCACGTTAACCGAAATGCCCGCCGCAGTTACCGCCGTGATAGCAGCAAGGCCGTTAATGGTTGCCGGAATCTTGATCATCACGTTTTCCCGGTCGACGAGCTTATACAGCTCGAGGGCCTGGGCAACGGTTGCTTCAGCGTCGTTTGCCAGACCTGGCTCAACCTCAATCGAAACTCGCCCGTCCACGCCATTGGAGCTGTCATAAATCGGGCGGAAGATGTCGCAGGCTGCGGCTACGTCTGCCGAAGTGATATTTGCAATCGCCTTTGCCGCATCCGAACCAGCTGCAGCTTCTGCAGCAATTGCGCTTGCATAAGAGTCACCCTTGAGGGCAGCAGCGAAGATAGTTGGATTGGTGGTAACGCCCCGAACCGAGTAGTTATTAATCAAATCCTGTAGGTTGCCCGATTCGATTCGCTCTCTGGATAGATCATCTAGCCAGATTGAAACTCCGGCATTTGTCAGCTGCTCTAGGTTCTTATTCATGATTATTTTCCCAGCACTTTCTCTGCGGCTTCAACGACAGCCTCGGTTGTGATGCCAAATTCGGTGTAAAGAGTCTTGTAGTCGGCTGATGCACCGAAGTGATCAATTCCAATTGCAATTCCAGCATCGCCCACATACCTGTGCCAACCAGTGCTCAGACCTGCCTCAATCGAAACTCTTGCCTTGGTGTCTGCTGGCAACACACTTTGCCGGTATTGCTCAGGCTGTGCTTCGAACCACTCGAGACAGGGAGCAGAAACTACGCGGGTGGGCACACCCTTGGACTCCAGGATTGACCTTGCCTCGACTGCAAATTGAACCTCACTGCCGGTGGCAATCAGGATGACCTCTGGCTTTGCTGATGCCTCGGCGTAAACATAAGCACCAAGGCTTACCTCGGAGGCCTGTCCAAACCCTTCAGAGCGATCCAGCACCGGCAAATTCTGCCTAGTTAGAACCAAACCAGCAGGGTTTCTTGAGTTGCGCAGAATTGTCAGCCAAGCGTGGCTTACCTCGTTGGCATCAGCTGGACGCACGATGTCCAGGTTGGGAATCGCCCGCAATGCTGTCAGGTGCTCAATTGGCTGGTGGGTTGGGCCATCTTCGCCCAATGCAATCGAGTCGTGAGTCCAAACGTAAATCGGGGCAATACCCATAAGTGCTGCCAGTCGAACCGAAGGACGCATGTAGTCAGAGAACACCAAG
>CAZBTW010000001.1:0-26537 GCA_964494925.1 uncultured Aquiluna sp. | reverse complement strand
TGCCTGGACCTTCTACTCCTCGCTTCGCCCCTATAAGGAGATCCGAGCAGGCGGTGTTCTGTCCTTCCCGAAGGAGCTGAACCTAGACAATTATGTGAATGCAATCAGCCGCATGGAGCTGCCAACCTATTTCACCAACACGGTGCTGATCACTTTGCCGGCAGTGTTCTTGATCTTGCTGCTTGGTTCTCTCATGGCCTTTGTCGTCACCAGGTATTCGTTCAAGGCCAATGTTGCCCTGTTGCTGTTGTTCACAGCTGGAAACCTGCTGCCACCACAGTTGGTGTTCATTCCGGTGTTCAAGATGTATTTGGCACTTGGAGATCTGGTTGGAGACCGCAGGTTCCTCTATGACTCACCACTTGGTGTGATTCTGATTCACGTTGCCTTCCAGATGGGTTTTGCAACCTTTGTGCTGAGCTCATACATGAAGACAATCCCGAAGGAAATTTCTGAGTCGGCTCTTGTCGATGGGGCTTCGGTATTCACTCACTACTTCCGAGTGATGCTGCCGCTTCTAAGACCACCGCTCGCTTCGCTTGGTGTTTTGATGACCACCTGGATCTACAACGATTTCTTCTGGGCACTGGTTTTGATGTCAACTGATTCGAAACGACCCATTACCTCGGCTCTTGGAAGACTGCAGGGTGAGTTCGTTACCGATTACAACCTGTTGGCGGCCGGTGCGATGATTGCAGCTATCCCAACCCTGGTTGTGTTCTTTGTGCTGCGGAAGCAGTTTGTTTCTGGTCTGACTCTTGGTTCAACCAAGGGCTAGTTTCTAACCATTACCTTTTCAAAACCCCTGAGCACAAAGCTTTGACGCCTGATTGGCTCTTGGGCCAGCTCTAGGTTTGGGAACCTTGTCATAAGTGCCGGCAGCGAAACTGTCATTTCTAGCCTGGCAAGTGGTGCTCCAATGCAGAAGTGGATGCCAGCACCAAAACCGATGTGGGGGTTGGGGGAGCGGGTTAGATCCAGGGTGTCAGGGTTTTCAAAGATGCTTGCATCGCGGTTAGCGCTTCCTAGAAGCGCTGCAATCTTTTGGCCCTGTTTGATTTCAACGCCACCGATCTCAGTGTCCTTGGTTGCGGTTCGTTCAAACAGGTGAAGTGGTGCATCAAAGCGAATGAACTCATCAACTGCTGTTTCGGCAATTCCATAGGGGTCGGCTTTGAGCAGGGCTAGTTGCTCAGGTTCTTTCAAGGTTGCAACCATGCCGTTTCCAAAGCCATTCACGGATGCCTCATGGCCAGCATTTAGAAGCAGCACGCAGGTTGCGATCAGCTCTTGAGTGTTGAGCTTCTCTCCCTCTTCCTCAACTAGAGCCAAGTCGCTGATCAAATCAGTGCCGGGGTTTTGTTTGCGCTCGAGCATGAGTTCATGCACATACGCAGCAAACTCCTCAGAAGCCTGCTTGGCTTGGTCTTGATCCTGTTGTGAGGGATTCACCTCATACATCTTCACAATCGCCTGAGACCAGGGCCTGAGCAGGTGCTCGTCCTTATCGGGGAAGCCCAGTAGGTGAGCGATTACCTTCACTGGCAATGGTTCAGCAAAGTCAGCAATCAGGTCGAATTCGCCCTTTTCTTTGAGGGTATTGCTGGCTGAATCGAGAAGATCATTGGTGATGCGTTCGATCTCTGGTTTTAGGTCCTCGATCTTTTTAGGGTTGAAGGCCTTCATAACCAAGGATCTCAGTCTTGAGTGCTTTGGTGGTTCGGAATCAAGGATTGAATCTGAGTGCAGCCAGTTGAATGCTTCCCATTCAGTCTCTGGCTGTTTGGGGGTAAAGATTCTTCCCAGGTCCCTGCTACGCAGCACCTGGTTGGCTTCCTTGTAGCAGGCTGCCAGGAACATACCGGTTGGCTCATGCTAAACCGGCTGTGGGCTCTTTCTTAGCTGCGCTAGTTCCGGATATGGGTCTTCAATAAATGCTGGGTTAGTTAGATCAATCATTTGGTTTTAGTTTTATTTCAGTTATTGGCAGGCGGTCGGCTTCGAAAGAGTTCACCTTGTGATCAGATCGATATCCAATTGCTATCCCACAAAGCAGCATGTATTGGGGTGGGATTTTGAATTCTTGTCTGACCGGCTCTGCCCAGAGAGCACTTGCTCCTTGGGCACAGGTTCCAAGGCCGTGAGCATGGGCCGAGAGCATCAAGTTTTCCATGAACATTCCGGCATCTGAAATTGAATATTCACCAAGGCCAGAGTGAGTAAAGATGAAAAGTGAAACCGGGGCTCCAAAAAACTCATAGTTTCGGCCCCATTGAGCCTGCCTGGCCTTGCTGTCATCCCTTGCAATTCCTAGGTGGCCATAGAGATCTGCGCCAACCTTTTGTTGCCTTGGCTTTAGGTCTTTGGGGTAGGGGCGGAAGACTTTGTAGTCGGATTTAGGTAATCCGTAGCGGGTGAAGAAGAGTTTTAGTTTTCCCCAAATCCCAGGTTTCAAAGCAACCTGGGCAGCCTGCCAGCGGTTTAGGAACTCGGTTGAGATTCGATCCCGAATCTCTCCGCTTGCTACTCCAACTAGGTAGGGCCTGGTGTTGGACCATGACGGCGCTGTCATGGCATCACTGAGTAGCTGATCAATTAGCTCTGCTGGCACCTCGGTGTCAAGGAAGTCTCTCGTGGTTCTTCTTGAGGCCAGGAACTGGCTGAAGTCTTTTGGGTCGATAGGTTGGCTCACCTATTTAGATTAGCTGTAGTCAGCGAACAAGCTTGGCAGTAGCGCACCGATAATCAGCATCACCGGCATGGTTGCAACCAGCGCTATTACCTGAACCAAGTCCCAGTCAATTTTCTTGAACATTTTTTTCTCCTTCGTTGTCGTCGGTTATGGCAAAGGCGCCAGAGTAAAAAAACTCTGACGCCTTTACGGTTGGTGAATCTTTAGGCGTCTTTGAACTCTGCCTTGTTGAACTCTGCGTCGTCTGCAGCGCTCTTGATGCGAGCGATGGTGAAGATCATCAGACCGAATAGACACTTAGCCAAGATGTCAGCAATGGTGTATCCGGTTTCACGAAGCACGAATGAAGTCTCGTCGAATCCGCTTGCATTCATCGCTGCGATGAAGGCGATCGGGTAAACACCCCAGGTTGCTAGAAGCAACAGACGTAGTTCCTTGATCTTCTTTACAACGCCGGCTGGCTGGCGGTCTAGCGACTTGCCTAGCTCAACGAACAATACGTAAAGGATGTATAGGAATGGGATGGTTGATAGTAGACCCCAAAGTGATGCGTCACCATCGTAAAGAAGGTTCAGCTGAGCGTCTCCTGGGTAACCAAGACCGATCATTAGGGCAGCGGCTGGCACTAGGCGAACCAACATCGAGGTCTGAACTGCCTTGGCTAGAGCCAATACAGCAACGGTCTCGACTAGTAGTAGTGGCACGGTTAGGAACCAGTCCACGTAGCGGTAACCGACGTTGTAGACGGCACCCTCGACTGCTTCTGGGCCAAAGGCCTCAACAAAGCTGTCGAACATTCTGAAGTAGTGGTAAGCGGCAATTCCTGTAACCGTTGCCGAAACCATGACGGCCATTCGGTAACGAGGCAATACCCTCTCACGTGCTACAAACAAGAAGATTGTTGTAAATAGCATGCTCGCAATTCCAAGCGAGAACATGTTGTAGAGGAGGTTGTAACCTTCTGCACTCATTTTTTATATCCCTTCGATATTTCTCTTAATGGGAGCACGTGGCGAGGGACATAAAGAGACAGCAACTAAAACTGTCTGCAGGTGAATCACCCCTCATCGCGTACTTCACTCAATGTAGAACACAGAAGAACCTGAGAGAATCCTGAATCAGGTAACGTTTTGGTAACGGATAGATCTAGTAGCCGAGGTAAATATCGGCTTGTTTCAACTCAGCCTCAGTTCCAGTGAAGGTGAACTGAACCACCATTGGACCCTTTTCTGGAAATTGAACAATTTGTTTTGCCATCTCAACGATGTTTCCATTTTTGGCTCGGACCGAAAGCCTCAGCTCCCTGGAGCCATAAAGCATCCCGCGGTTCACAAACTTGAGCTCAACCGTGGTGAACCACTTGCCTTCTGTGATGCTTGCTGCCTGTGGTGTTTTGATCAGCTCTAGGCCTGCGAGCTTCTCAATCGGCTGGCACTTTTCGATTAGGCAATAGTCGATCTTTTTGGGGTCCAGCTGTCGGCCTTCGAGGCTGCGGTCTGTGAGGGAAGTAAAACCAATCAGGGCAATTATTGAAACCACTGAAGCCAACCAGCCTAGGCTCATCATCGCCCGCTGCCCGCGAGTTGTTAGTAACCAAGGCTTTTTCATTATTTCGCTCTCTGACAAAAATAATCTACCCGCTTCGCGGGTGAAGTAGCCTTGTCCAGACTGGAGAAAAAAATATGAAGATTAGCGAATCCGTACAGAAGGCCCTTGACGCAGGGTCCCCAATCGTTGCCCTGGAATCAACGATTATTTCCCATGGTCTGCCCTATCCGCAGAACCTGGTTGCTGCCAGAGAATTTGAGGACCAGCTGCTTGCAGCCGGTGTCACACCGGCCACCATCGGCATCGTCGATGGTGTTCCGATTATTGGACTTGACGGGGCTCAGCTGGAGAAGATTGCAGCCCCCGGCACGGCCAAGTCATCAGTCAGAGACCTACCGATCATTGCCGCAAAGAAAATCAATGGGGCAACCACTGTTGCCGCCACTGCTCACCTGGCAGCTAAAGCTGGAATCAGCGTTTTTGCAACCGGCGGTTTGGGTGGGGTCCACAAGGGCGCAGCAGAGTCCTTCGATGAGTCGGCTGACCTAACAACTCTGGCAACCAGCCCGGTGGTGGTGGTCAGCGCTGGAGTGAAGTCGGTTCTGGACATTGGTGCCACTCTGGAGCGCTTGGAAACCTTGAGTGTGCCACTGGTTGGCTACCGCACCAAGACCTTCCCGAGTTTCTGGCTTCCTGAAAGCGAATTTGAAATCGACTGGAGCATCCAAGATGCAAACGAGGCGGCTGAAATTGTATTCAGCAGCCGAGCACTTGGATCAACCGCAGCACTGTTGGTTGCTAACCCGGTGCCGGTTGATCAGGCCTGGGAGCAACAAGAGCACGACCGAGTCCTAGAAACTGCCTTTGCGGCAGCCAGCAAAGCTGGTGTCAGAGGGAAGGCTGTGACGCCATTTTTGTTGGAATATATCGTAGAAGCTTCGGGTGGCCGATCATTAGAGGTCAACTTGTCACTGGTTCGCAATAACATCTCAGTAGCCGCGGAAATTGCCAAGGCTATTGCAGCAAGGGGGGAAACATCAAAGCACTAGTAGTAGGTGATGTGATCAGGGACATTGTTATTCGCCCCGAATCCAAGACCGAAATAAACACAGACAACACAGCTGCAATCATTTCGACAACCGGGGGGTCGGCATCGAATTTTGCAGTTTGGCTGGCTTCCCTGCAGGTTGAAACTCACCTGGTTGCCAGAGTGGGTAAGGGCGACAAGGTAAAGCTCGTCGAGGAGTTTCTAGCCAAGGGCGTTCAAGCGCACCTTCAGGAAGATCGAAAGCTTCCAACCGGCACCATAGCCATCTTGGTCGAGGGCGAGAATCGCACCTTCTTCACTGAGCGCGGCGCTAACAAGAACCTAGAGGTCGGCATGATGCCGGTTGATTTGTTTGGTGATGTGCTCTACATCTCCGGCTACACCGTGCTTTCGGTTGGGACCGAAGCTACCCAAAAGCTAATCAAGCTGGCGCGCCACCACGGCATGACAATCATTTGTGATCCGGGAAGCTCTAGCTTCATAAATGAATACGGACCGGATAACTTCCTCGAGGCCGTTGCCGGATCAGACATCTTGGTTCCAAACCTGGAAGAGGCCAAGATCCTCACCGGACAAGAAAAGACAGCCTTGGCAGCCGATCAACTGAATAATGATTTCCCGCTGGTGCTGGTAACAATGGGTGCCGAAGGTGTTTTTGTAAAAAACGCCACAACCGCCGAGATTGTTGAGGCTAAGAAAACCGACGGGCTTGATCCAACCGGTGCCGGGGATGCCTTTGCCGCGATGTTCATCAAGGAAATCATCGATGGTGATCGTAACGTGCTCGAGGCAGCTAGGTCAGCCTGCGATTTTGCAGCAGATGCCACCAAGTTCCTTGGCGGACAGCCCAAGTAGCTTCGTTAGTTACCCTTTGGGTGCCAAACGGTCTTAGTCTCCATCAGGTCCAGAATGTGCTGCAGCGAACCGGTTGCGCTCTGTCTGGAATAGGTTCCAGGCCTAATCACACGCTTCAGGTTTTCTGCTGCCAGCATCTCAAGCTCTGCTGCGTTGCTGGTTCCCTCAAGGTCGATTGCGTTCACATCCAGGTGTGAGGCAAGCCAGCTACCAAGCTCCGTTGCATTACCGGTGAGAATGTTCACCACACCGCCTGGAAGGTCAGATGTTTCCAAGACCTCTGCAAATGTCACTGCGCACAGCGGCAGGGCTTCGGAGGAGACCACCACGATTGAGTTGCCAGACACGATTGCTGGGGCAATCGTATTTACAAGTCCGACCAGTGCAGTTTCTTGCGGAGCAAAGGCCGCCACTACTCCGGTTGGCTGGTTGGTTGAGATGTTGAAAAACGGCCCGGCAACCGGGTTCATGTTTCCAGCAACTGATTCGATCTTGTCGGTCCAGCCGGCATGCCAAACAAAAGAATCAATAGCCATGTCTACTTCACTGTTTGCCTGTTTGTCAGTTTTGCCGGTGAGTATTTTGATTTCCTCAACAAACTGCTCTCGGCGGCCCTCCAGCATTTCTGCGATTCGGTAGAGAATCTGGCCGCGGTTATAGGCGGTTGCTGATGCCCAGCCTGCTTGAGCAGAGCGAGCTGCAACTACTGCGTCACGGCTGTCTTTCCTGGAGGCCTTGGCCACATTTGCCAGGAATTGGTTCTTAGAATCGGTCACCGGATAGATGCGGCCTGATTCTGATCGGGGGAATTTTCCACCGATGAAAAGCTTGTAGGTCTTCTTTATTTCAAGACGCATTAGTTTGCTCCCTTCAGGTAGCTGAGCAATCCGTGACGGCCGCCTTCGCGGCCGTAGCCTGACTCCTTGAAGCCACCAAATGGGCTGGCCGGGTCAAACTGGTTATAGGTGTTAGCCCAGACAACTCCAGCATTGAGCTGGTCGGCAACCTTCAGGATGCGAGATCCCTTCTCGGTCCAGATGCCAGCACTAAGGCCATATGGTGAGTTGTTAGCTTTGGCAACGGCCTCCGCTGGGGTTCTAAAGGTCATCACCGAAAGCACCGGACCAAATATTTCTTCCCTGGCAACTGTGTTGGCAGGAGAGACTCCAGTGATGATGGTCGGGGCAAACCAGAAACCATTTCTTGGAATTGGGCAGTTTGGAGCCCAGCGCTCGCCACCCTCCTTCACACCCTGTTTCACAAGTTTTTCAATCTTGGTTAGCTGAGCCTTGGAGTTGATCGCTCCGATGTCGGTGTTCTTGTCCATTGGGTCACCAAGTCGGATGCTCTCCATGCGGCGCTTGAGCTTCTTGAGCAAAACATCCTGAATCGATTCTTGAACCAAGAGCCTTGATCCTGCGCAGCAGACGTGACCCTGGTTGAAGAAGATGCCGTTCACGATGCCTTCGACCGCTTGGTCTAGGGCGGCATCTTCAAAAACAATGTTGGCGGCTTTGCCACCAAGTTCCAAAGTTGCCTTTTTGTTGGTGCCGGCAATCTGCCTGGCAATTAGTCTGCCGACATCGGTTGAGCCAGTGAAGGCAACCTTGTTCACGTCCTTGTGGTCAACAAGTGCTGCTCCAGTGTCGCCGAATCCGGTGACGATGTTCACAACACCATCTGGAAGCTCTGCCTGCTGGCAGATTTCGGCAAACAAGAGTGCTGTCAACGGTGTGGTTTCGGCTGGCTTTAGAACAACCGTGTTTCCGGCAGCAAGTGCTGGGGCAATCTTCCAGGCCAGCATCATCAGTGGGAAATTCCATGGAACAATCTGGGCAGCAACGCCATGGGCTGCTGGGTTGGGGCCAAGTCCTGCGTAATCGAGCTTGTCGGCCCAGCCTGCATAGTAGAAGAACCAGGAGGCAACCAGTGGGATATCGACATCCCTGGTTTCCTTGATTGGTTTTCCGTTGTTCAGAGTCTCGGCAACGGCAAGTTCGCGGGCTCGTTCCTGAATGATTCTGGCAATTCGGTAGAGGTATTTGCCGCGGGTGGCGCCGTCTAGCTTGCTCCAGGTTTTCTCATAGGCAGTTCTGGCTGCCTTGACAGCTAGGTCAACGTCCTTGGCAGTTCCATGCGAGATCGCTGCAAGCTCAGCTTCGGTGGCTGGGTTGATGGTCTGGTAGGTGCCAGCTGGCTTGGTGAACTTTCCACCAATGAAGTGTCCGTAGGAATCCTGGAATTTCACAAGATCTTTGGACTCTGGGGCTGGTGCGTATTCAAACATGATTCTCCTAGTCCACGCTCACGTAATCACGACCGGAGTAGTGACCGGTTGAAAGTTTCTGACGCTGCATCAATACATCGTTGAGCAGGCTTGAGGCACCGAAGCGGAAGTACTTGGGGCTTAGCCACTTGTCTCCGGCAATTTCTTTTACAACCACCAGGTATTTGATGGCATCCTTTGCGGTTCTAATTCCACCGGCCGGCTTCACGCCAATCTGAATCTTGGTCTGGTCATACCAGTCGCGGACTGCTTCCAGCATCAAAAGTGTTGTTGGCAGGGTTGCGTTGACGCTGACCTTGCCGGTTGAAGTCTTAATGAAATCAGCGCCTGCCAGCATGGCTAAGTAGCTTGCTCGTCTGATGTTGTCATAGGTTTCTAGCTCGCCGGTTTCCAAAATAACCTTCAGGTGAGCATGGGTGCCATCTTTGCGCTCGCAGGCTTTCTTGATGGCTTGAATTAGCTTGAACACTTCCAGGTAGTTTCCGGACAGAAAAGCACCGCGGTCAATCACCATGTCGATTTCATCGGCACCGGCGTTGACCGCATCCTTGGTGTCCAAAAGCTTCACGGCCAGGCTTGCTCTTCCGGAAGGAAAAGCGGTTGCAACTGCTGCAACGTTGATCTTGTGTTTTCCAAGGGCGGCCTTGGCATGAACAACCATGTCGCCATAGACACAGATTGCTGCTGGTTGCGGGGTTTCAAGATCTTCTGGGTCAGGGGTAATTGCCTTCAGGCAAAGTGAGCGAACCCGCTCTTTAGTGTCAGCACCCTCGAGGGTGGTCAGGTCCATCATCTTGATGGCCATATCCAGGGCCCAGGCCTTTGAGGTGGTCTTGATTGATCGTGTCGCAAGCGATGCGGCTCTTGCTTCTAAGCCAACCTTGTCAACACCGGGCAGCGAGTGAAGCCAACGGCTCAAACTCTGGTTGGTAATTCGCCCGCCGACAATGGCTTCAGGGTCAATTATTGGCAAAACAACTCCTTGGTAACCAAATAAGCCTACCGCCTACAGAGCGTATTTTGCACCGGTCAGTTCTTCACTTGTTTCCCAAAGCCGCTTCTGCATCGATAGGTCTCTGGAAGCTTTGGTGCCGCGAATGAGCTTCGGGGTTCCCCATAGTTCTCTAGCGGGACCCACGAATTCGCCACCAACCAATTGATCCGAGAGTGCTGCAAAAACTTGCGACCTCGCACCGTCTTTAGCGCTCTGAGCAAACCGATCAAGTTTGTGCGGAAAGTTATCTTGCAATCCGGTTATGGCCCAGCCAGGGTGTGCAGCCACCGAGATCACCTTGCTGCCTGAAACCTTGGTTCTAAGGTCAAGCTCTCTGGCATAAAGCAGGCAAGCTAGCTTGGTGTCGGCATAGCGTTGCCAACGGTCATAGCTTTTCTGATCGCTACCCTTTAGTTCCGTGAGGCTCCCAGTTTTGAGCTTGCCCTTTCGGTGAACTGTGCTGGAGAGTGAAATAACTCTTGGCGCAATTGCTTGCTCCAGGTTTTTCCAAACTAACGAGGTTAGAAGGAAATGCCCCAGGTGGTTGATTGCCATTTGCGACTCGATTCCCTCAACCGAGAGACTGAAATCTGGACCCATCACCCCTGCGTTGTTCATAAGAACATCGATTGGCTTCGTGATGTTCTGTGAGACCTCGCGAATTTGGTCAAAGTTTGAAACATCCAGAACTACAGTTTCGATTTCAACAGTTGGATTAGCTTTGGCGATTTCTGCAGCTGCCGCTTCAAGCTTTTCTTTCCCTCTAGAGGCCAGAATCAGGTTGAAACCTTGGTCTGCCAGAGCGAGGCTTGCCTGTTTTCCAAGCCCAGAGCTTGCTCCGGTAATAAGAGCCGTTTTTTGATTATTTGCCATTTATTGCAAGCAGCCTTTCGGTGTCACCAAATACCTCCATGGCTGCTGCCAGCATTTTGCCTTGCTTTACAACCTTGCCATTTTGTTCGTGGGTGATTTCAATCACAGTGTCCATTGTTTCTTCAACCCTTTGGTGCATTGCGACTCTCAGTGGAGCATGTAACAGCCCTCCACGCATTCGCTTTGCTGAGATTGTTAGGGTTCCATCCGGACCCTCAACACTCCAATAAATGTGGCTGTCATCAATCCGCAGGTATTGCTCCTTGGACTTGTTGTAGGTGGTCCAGGAGTGCAGCTTGCCGGAGTGATGAAAGCCCATGATGAAGCCTCGGAAAGAACCGCTTAGCCAGGGGATGATTGCCGCCGAACAAACCAGGGACGCATCGGGATCGTTTTCCAAGTGGTTTGAATGCAGCCAGATGTAGCCACTGGGGAAATTCTTTCCCCAGTCCTTCTCGATGTAGCCCTTGCCGGAGAACTGAACTTTCTTACCTTCAATTTCTAGGTTGGCAGTTATCTTGTGGTTGAAAGAGACCAGACCGTGAAAGCACTCCATCATTGGGACCATTCCATACCAGCCCATGATGCCCGGGCTTGCCAAGGTCACAGGCCAGGGGACTAGCTCGGTCACTATTTTGATTTCACCCTTGAGTGGCCCGGCGTCCAATGTTGCACCGGAGGCCGAGAAATTATTTGGACCGACCTTCACCTCGAATCGATCACTAGCTGCATCGAACTCAGAAATTGGGTAGCTGATGTAGTGGCTGGTGCCGTTCTTGCCGTCAAGAATCTGGACAAATGCCTCGTGAGTTTGACTTCCCTGCAGACCTCGAAATACTCCAGGAATCACTGCCCACTTCTGACTTAGGTCATCCGAGACAAACTTGAAATACCAACCCTCGAAGAAGTTGTTGGTCTTGTGCCGGCCATGGAATCCCTCGGGATGCCGCAGTCCAGTTAGGTAGTTCTTTAGTGAGAACATCTAGAAAGCGTAAACCAGTTTCGGCAATAAACTAAACCCCCAAACCAATAGAAGGCCAAAGTTGACTAGCGGCAGATCGATAACCATTCGCTTAGGTGTTGGGCAGATCATTGGCTGGGGCTCTTCGTTCTACCTGCCGGCGATTTTGGCGGTTCCAATTTCAAAATCGCTGGGCATTGAAACTTCTGATTTTTTCTGGGCTTTTACTCTTTCACTACTACTTTCTGGGCTGCTTGGCCCAAGAGTTGGCAAGGCCATTGACCGCTTTGGTGGCAGGGCGGTTTTGCCCCTGGGCAGCGCTGCCTTTGCGCTGGGTCTAACTCTGTTGTCGGTGAGCCAGAACCAAACCATGTTGGTCGGCGCTTGGTTGCTGATTGGCGTTGGTGGATCGATGGGAAACTACGACTCTGCCTTTGCAACCGCAGTCTCGTTTTTTGGCGATAAGTCAAACCGGGTGATTGCCGGCATCACTGTTTTTGCCGGGTTCTCATCAACAATTTCCTGGCCAATTACTAGTTTTTTGGAGCAAACAATCGGATGGCAGCAGGCTGTTTTCTTCTGGGCGCTGGTTCACCTGGTCATCGGATTACCGCTGAATTTGAGCATCCCAAAGGTTGAGCGTAAAGAGGTGCCGGACACCACCGGGGCAATTAGAAAAATCATCAAGAACCGGGGTCGGTTCGATCTACTGCTGGTTATCTTTGCGCTGATGTTCGCACTTGAGGGGTTCATAGTTTCTTCGGTCAACACAACTTTGCCGTTTTTGCTTGGCGAGCTGGGGGCAACCAGTCAGGTGGCACTGCTGGCAGCGACCATTTTGGGTCCATCGCAGGTTTTGGCCAGGATTGTGATTCTGTTGCCGGGAAGCTTCATGACCCCAATGCGAGTAGCTGCGGTCTCAATTGCTGCGCACCCACTTGGGGTGTTGATGATCTGGCTTTTTGGAGCAGGTGGTCTGATTCCATTTGTGATTTTGCATGGAATAGGTGTTGGGTTGAATCCATTTATTAGGGGCTCACTGCCGCTGTTGTTTTTTGGCTCTACGAGGTTTGGGCAGCGCCAGGGTTACATCATGATGCTCAGCAAGATTGTTTCAGCGCTGTCACCAACGGTCTTGACTCTGATGGTCCTTTTCAATCCACAGGTTGGCATCATGACGACCTTCAGCCTCGGTTTAGTGGCGATGCTGCTATTGATTTGGCTGGGAGCTTTGAATCGAGTTCGGAAGCGTGCTGTGGTGGATGCTAGTGCTGCATCAAGTCTTGAGGGTTAGCGCTTTCCACCCAGTCGATAAGCCCCTGCCAACGACCCCAACCCTGGTCCATGGAAAAGTGCCCAGCACCTTCAAAAATCAATGGTTCAACATTGAGTGCTGGTCCATAAATGCCGACACCTCTTGGGAGCCACTGGTCATTATCTGAGGCAATAACCGTCAAGTTCTTTGCCCACTGGTGAGCCTTTTCTGAGAGCAGCGGGTTTTCCAGATCGAGAGGTTCACCCTCAATTCCCTCTGCTTTTTCAGCCACGATTGGGTCCGGCGGTGCGACCAGTAAGACTCGGTCAAAGGGTTGATTGAACAGATCGTTCATGGCGGCCATCAACCAGTTGGTTGTGCCCAGGGAATGGCAAACAGCAATCTTTTCGCCGCCTGTTACCTCGTCCATCATGTTCGCCTCTTGGCGAATAAGCTCCTGCCACTTTTCTGGTATTGGGGTTTCTGGGTCTGGAAACTGCGGATACCAAACCTGGTGAGACTTGTTTCTTAGTTCGGCCGCGGCAATTCTGGCCCAGTGGCCCTCTGGACGAATGTTGGTCCAGCCATGGTGGAAGAGAATCTTTTTCACACTCGTTATTTTGGCACCAATTACCTGGCGGCAAGTTTTAGACGAAGCGAGTTTGCAACAACCGAAACCGATGAGAATGCCATTGCCACACCAGCCAGCATTGGGTTCAGTAGTCCCAGCGCTGCAACTGGAATCAGCAGGATGTTGTAACCGAAGGCCCAGACTAAGTTTTCAATGATGTTTCGATAAGTCTTTTTTCCAAGCTTCACAGCAAACGGAATTGCCCTTGGGTCATCATCAAGAATCGTGATTGCACTGGCAGCCTGAGCCGCATAGGCACCAGAGCCCATGGCAATTCCCACATCGGCCTTGGCAAGAGCTGCGACATCGTTAATGCCATCACCAACCATTGCAACCGGTTCTGAGTATTTGCCAATTAGTTCCAGTTTGCCCTCGGGGGATACCGAACCAAAAGAATCCTTAATCCCCAATTGCTTGGCAACCTCGGCAACCCTTCCTGGGTTGTCACCAGAGACCAGCACCGGATTGAAGCCGGCATCCTGCAACTGCTTAATTGCGATGATCGCGTTTGGTCGAAGCTGGTCGGATAGTTCAATCAAGCCGTGAGCCCAACCCTCCCAGGCAACCACCACCAGAGTATTGGGGCCGGCCTGCGCTAGCGCCTGGTCTACTTCCTGCTGGTTCTCATAGCTGGTTGGCCTACCAATTGAAACCTCGAGGCCAGCTATGTTTCCAGAGATTCCGGTTCCAGCTGTTTCCTTTACTTCGGTAGCACTTAGGGTCTGATCCACCTGAGCAATTGCCTTGGACACCGGGTGAGAGCTAGCTCTGGCAACAGCGGCTGCCTTGGAGAGCATTTCTTGTTCACTGACACCACCCAAACCAATGCTTCTTACGATCGCTAACTTGCCATCGGTTAGGGTTCCGGTCTTATCCAGCAGCACCTGTTTGGTTCTAGCAAGAGCTCTGAGAGAATCCGGGTTTCTAATTACAACCGCCCGCTTTGTTCCAACGCCAGTTGCCACCACCAAGCTCATTGGAACTGCAATTCCAAGGGCGCAGGGGCAAGCGATCACGATTACGGCAATGGCTGCCTGGAAGGCGGTCTGCTGGTCGCCAATCAGCGACCAGATGAGATAGGTGAGGATGGAAATTAATATCACCATTGGCACGAAGATTTTGGAGATTGAATCGGTGAGCGAGGCCAGCTTGGTTTTTTCAGCCGTTGCCTCGCGAACCATGTCGGCAATCCTGGAAAGCCTGGAGGTTGCAGCAGGAGCTGTCACCTCAAGTCTTATTTCACCCTGAAGGTTGGTGGTTCCAGCGGTAACCATCGCACCCTGAACTAACTCCTGCGGCAGTGACTCACCGGTGAGCGTGGAGCTGTCGATGGAAGCATGAGCTGAAAGCAGTTTGCTGTCTGCTGGGATTGCCTGTCCGGCGGCAACCAACACAATCATTTTTCTTTTCAGCTCTGAGGTTTGAATCTGGCTTCGAACACCGTCGATTTCAACCGTGGCCTGATCTGGAATTGCGCTGAGCAGCGCTCGAACCGAGTCGGTTGCGCTCTTTCTAGCTCGAACTTCTATGTAGCGCCCGATGAGCACCACCGCCGGCACCACCGCAGCGGTTTCAAAATAAGTGTGGTTACTCCCAGTGAGGATCAAATAGACACTGTAGGCATAGGCGACAGTGGAGCCCAAAGACACCAGGGTGTCCATGGTTGCATCAAGGTGCCGCAGGTTTTTGATTGCAGCCGAATGAAATGGCCAGGCAACATAACCAATTACGGCAGTCGAGAAAGCCCAGACCAAATAGGGGCTGAATTCGAATTGGAATCCTGGCACCATCGCAAACAAGACCGCGAGGCTGGCGCTAATCGCGCCAACAATCAGTCGTGGTTTTAGTTTTGCAGTTTCGGACCTGCCACTACCAACCTGGTAACCGGCATCAACCACCGCCTGTTTCAAGGCGTCTAGGTTTACGGGAACATTCAGTTGCAGGTGAGCCTTTTCAGTTGCAAAGTCAACATAGGCGCTCACGCCATCGAGTTTGTTTAGGTTTTTTTCAACCCGCCTGGCACAGGCCGTGCAGGTCATGCCCTCGATCTCTAGTTCGAGCAGCTCCTTGTCAGCCATTAGTGGCTCTCAAACTCCAGAGCTTCATAGCCAGCTTCTTCAACCGCTTCTGCCAATTGTTCGTTTGTGACTCCGGTGGCCTGAACGTGAGCTTTGCCCTCGTCCTTGCTGACTGAGACCTCGGTCACACCGTCAATCTTTTTGATTTCTTCAGCAATGCTCATTTCACAGTGTGAGCAAGTCATGCCCTTGATTGTGATGTCGGTTGTTGTCATTTCATTTCCTATCTTTGGCAGGACCCACCTGAGCAAAGCTCAGGTTTTTGTTTTGCAAATCTTTTATGGAGCCAGCAGCCAGCACAAAAACCAAATGCTGCCTCCGCAAACAAGAACACCATACAGAAGGCACACAGTGCAAGCACCAGCGGGCCTTGCAATTGCAACCAGCCTATCATGAAGCAGGCCAGTAGCACCATTCCAAAGCCAATTCCCCAAGCTGTTTGCTTTGGTTTTGCATCCACCCACTCTGGGGTTTGGTTGCGAACGAAGAAGTCAGCAATTAGCAGTGTTGGTGAAAACTTTTGGCCAAAAAACAGCCTGATGAACATGTCCGCCATGAAGCTGATGCCAAAGAGTCTCAGAAGTGAAAAGTCGTTGGTGATAGCTGCAACCATCCAGCCGGCCATTCCCAGCACAAAAAACAGTCCGGCTGCTCCTCGAATGGCGCGCTCATTGAAAACCGGGTGATCATGCTCCGGGGTAATGACGCCAAAAGAGGTGTGCTGAATTGTCATGCAAACAGCTGCGCAATCTCCGCCCAGCGCTTTTTATTTAGGGAATACCAAACCCAGGTGCCTCTGCGCTGCTTTTCAACCAGGTCAACATCGGAGAGCTTTTTAAGGTGGTGGCTGATTGTTGGTTGGCTAAGCCCAAGCGGCTCGGTCAGATCACAAACGCAACTCTCTTGGTCTGCTGATTTGGCAATGATGGCAAGAATTTGTAAGCGGGTTGGGTCGGCAACTGCCTTGAGCAAGTTGGCGGTGTCCTCAGCCTTGGACCTAGCAATCGGTTCGGTTGGGGTCGCTGGAGCACAGGCAGAGAGGGTCAAAGCAGATTTAGTCACCTTTTGTTCACCTCTTACATAGACAATCATCTATAAACTAACTTCATATTACCCCATGAAAGCTAAAGGTAAATGGCCCAGACCTATCAGAAGTACCTTGCGGAGTTCCTCGGAACCGCAATCATCGTTGCAACTGTGTTGGGCGCAGGTCACATGGTTGGGTTACTAGGAGCTGACCCAACTCTCGGTCTTTTTGTCATTGCCATCACCGTCGGCATGGTCTTGTTTGCGGCTATTTCAATGCTTATTTCAATCAGCGGCGCACAATTCAACCCAATTGTTTCGCTGGCATTCATGGTGCGCCGGGAGCTTTCAGTTCGCCAGGGGCTTTCCTACATGCTGTTCCAGGTTCTGGGGGCAGTATCGGGTGCGATGGTTGCAAATCTGATGTTTGAAAAACCTGCTCTTGTTTCAGGTGTTGTGGAACGCATCAGTGCCGGAGCATTTCTAGGCGAGGTTGTTGCAAGTGCTGGGCTGCTACTGATTATTTTGTTGCTGGTTGATCAGGGCAAGCTGAACCTGATCGCAGTTTCGGTTGGCTGCTGGATTGCAGCTGGTCACGTATTTACCTCCTCAACCTCTTTTGCTAATCCAGCGGTGACTCTTGGTCGCTCGCTGAGCGATGCCGCTTCTGGCATTGCGGCAGCCTCAGTTCCTGGCTATGTTGCTGCCCAATTGGTGGGAGCAGCAATTGCAATTTTTCTGGCTTCAGCTCTCAAACAAAGAAAGGCAGCAAATGTCTAACCCAATCGCATCAGTAATGTTCGTCTGCGTCCACAACGCAGGAAGAAGCCAGATGGCCGCCGGCTATCTCCAGCATTTGGCTGGAGATCGGGTCGAGGTTCGATCCTCTGGAACCATGCCAGCTGATCAGGTGAACCCAGCGGTTGTAACCGCAATGCTGGAAGAGGGCATCGACATTTCCGGAAACACTCCAAAGGTGTTGACCGATGAGGATGTGCTGGCAAGTGACTATGTGATCACCATGGGCTGTGGCGATGCCTGCCCGTTTTACCCAGGCAAGACATATCTGGACTGGAAGCTGACTGATCCAGCAGGGCAGGGCGTTGACACCATTAGGCCAATTAGGGATGAAATCAGGGGTCTGGTCGAGAACCTGATTGCGGAAATCGATAAAAAATAATCTCATTGACAAACTAGTTAGGTTTACCTAACCTATTCAGGCGGGTCCACTGAATCTGTTTGGAATGATTAGGAAATTTGATTGAAAAAGTTTGTTGCAATCCTTGCTGCTACCACTGCAGCTTTGGCTTTGGTCGGCTGTGCTGACCAGGGCTTGGACACAGAAAAGAATTCGATTACGGTCTATGCCGGTCGAAGTGAATCGCTGGTGCAGCCGCTGATTGACAGCTTTGTTGCCGAAACCGGAATTGAAGTTGAGGTTCGCTATGCCGGAAGCGCTGAGCTAGCCGCTCAGATTCTGGAAGAGGGACAGAATTCACCGGCTGATGTCTTTTTCGCCCAGGACTCAGGTGCTCTTGGAGCAGTTGCCAAGGCAGGGCTCTTGGTTGATTTGCCAGCCTCAATTTTGGACCAGGTGCCTGCAAGTTATTCGGCAGCGGCCGGTAACTGGGTGGGTGTCTCGGGACGAGTACGGGTCTTCAACTACAACCCTGAAAAAGTTTCTGTTGTCCCAAGCTCAGTGTTTGATCTAGCTGATTCAAGTTGGCAGGGACGAGTTGGAATTGCTCCGACTAACGCATCCTTCCAGGCATTTGTGACGGCAATGCGAGTGCTTGAGGGTGATGACAAGACCCTGGCATGGCTGAAGGCGATGAAGGTCAATGCGGTGATCTATGAGAAAAACTCCGCGATTCTGGAGGCGGTTGAATCAGGCGAGGTGGATTCTGGATTGATCAATCACTACTACTGGTTTGCAAGGGGCAAGGAACTTGGTTTCGAGAACCTGACTTCGGTGCTGGGCCAGTTCGACTCAAGCGATGTCGGCAACTTGATAAATGCAGCCGGGGTTGGAATTATTCAGGACTCGCAGGCGGCCAGAGATTTCGTGGAGTATCTCCTCAGTGAAACTGGCCAGCTCTACTTTGCTCAGGAAACAAGTGAGTATCCACTGATTGATTCGGTTGATGCCGGTCTTGACCTGACACCACTTTCTGACATACCTTCTCCTGAGATCGACCTGAGTGATTTGGACAGCTTGGATCAAACCCTGAAGTTGATTAGAGAAGCAGGTCTGATTTAGTTATGCGCAGAACCCCGAGACTATTGGTAGTTCTCGGGGTTTCTGCTGCCCTGATGACCTTGCTCCCGATCGGCTACCTAGCGATCAGGTTGCTGCAGGGCTGGGAGGCAGCGGTTGCTGAAATTCTCAGGCCGAGAACCCTGGAGCTGCTTGCTAACACCGGCCTACTGGTTATTTCAGTGTCGCTGTCGGCGTTGGTAATTGGTTTTTCACAGGCTTGGTTGGTTTCCAGAAGCAACATTCGCTTCGCTTCGTTTTTTGCAATTTTGGCCACCATTCCCCTTGCAATCCCGTCCTATGTGATGGCACTTGGTTATATCTCAGTGTTCCCTGGTTTTTCAGGCTTTGGCGCTTCCTGGTTGGTGTTAACCCTTGCCACCAGCCCGCTGGTATTTCTTGCGGTGACAGCCGCATTGGCAAGACTGGACAGTGCTGGTGAAGAGGTGGCAAGGTCGCTTGGACAGGGTAAGTGGCAGGTGCTGGTTTCAGTGACCTGGCCGCAGGTTAGGCCGGCTGCAACCGCGTCTAGCTTGCTGGTGGCGCTGTATGTTTTGGGTGAGTTTGGGGCGATCGCGCTGTTGCGCTATGACACTTTCACTAGAGCCATCTATAACGCCTATCGAGGATCATTCGATCGCACCTCGGCCGCGGCGCTCGCGGTCGTGCTGTTGGCAATCACGCTGCTGGTTATCTGGTTTGAGCGCAGGTATCGAGGCAGCTATGTTCAGTCTGCAAGATCGCTATCGAAGCGGGTTCGGGTTGAGCTAGGTGGTTGGAAGATTCCGGCCACCCTCTTGCTGGTTGCTGTTGGTGCGCTGAGTGCTCTGTTGCCGATTTCAAGCTTGGTTTCCTGGAGCATTGCCGGCACCAGCAAGATCGATTGGTCGGTATTACTTTCAGCTCTCTGGGGTTCGGTGCAATTGGCGGTTGCAGCAGGGCTGGTTATTGGATTATTCGGAACCGCAATAGCGCTGTGGTCCATTAGGTATCAATCTCGATTGGGAAAACTGATTGAGAACTTAAGTTGGGCAATCCATGCAATTCCAGCGGTGGTGGTTGGACTAGCGCTGGTGTTCTTTGGTGCTAACCTCACCCCCTGGATTTACCAAACCAGCTGGCTGTTACTGATTGCCTACCTGATTCTGTTTTTGCCCAATGCGTTGGCTGGGCTTGCAACTCCAATTGCTCAGGTTCCTGTGATGTTGGAGGAGGTTTCCCAGTCGTTGGGCACCCCTTCCAGTAAGTCGCTATTCAAGGTGGTGTTGCCGATTGCGCTTCCAGGGTTGGTTGCAGCGGTTGCACTGGTGAGCCTGACTGTCTTGAAGGAGCTGCCAGCAACTCTGCTGCTTCGTCCAACCGAGGTGAACACTCTGGCAACCAGGTTATGGGGAGCAACTGAGGACCTGGCTTATTCGCAGGCTGCGCCATATGCGCTGTTACTGGTTATTATTGCGGGGCTGCCGGCTCTGGCACTAAATGCACAGGCGCGCAAGGCACTTTCGGAGGTTCTGGGCTAATGGCTGATTTGGTGCTGACTGGCATTGCCAAGAGTTTTGATTCGCTGCAGGTCTTGCAGGGCGTTGATCTCGAGGTGAAGGACAGAGAGCTGTTTGCGGTTCTTGGTTCCTCGGCTGCCGGCAAATCAACTCTGTTGCGGTTGATTGCTGGGTTTGAAAAGCCAGATTCCGGGAGCATTCACTTAGACGGCAAAGAAATCTCTAATTCAGACCAAGCACTGGTTCCAGAGAAGCGCAACATCGGAATTGTTCCGCAGGATGCCTCGTTATTTCCACATCTAAATGTCAGTCAAAACATCGGATTTGGTCTTGGATCCTTGGGTCCTGCTGAGCGAGCTCAGCGTGTTTCAGAGCTGTTGGAGCTGGTTGAGCTAACCGAGTTTGCAACTGCCAAACCAAATCAGCTCTCAGGTGGTCAGGCGCAGCGAGTTGCCCTTGCTAGAGCGCTAGCTCCGAGGCCCGGAGTGATCCTGCTTGATGAGCCTTTTAGTGCTTTGGACTCGGAGCTGCGCACTAGATTGCGCCAGGACGTGAAAGCGATTTTGAGGAAGGAGGGCGCAACTGCGATCTTGGTTACTCATGACCAGGAAGAGGCGCTCTCACTGGCCGACCGAGTGGCAGTACTGAGAAACGGGAAAATAATCCAGGTTGGTTCACCAACTGAGATTTATTCGGCTCCGGTTGATGTTGGCATCGCTACCTTTTTGGGGGATTCGGTGTTGGTGGATGGTGTTGTTGAAGCTGGGAAAATCAAGACCTTGCTTGGCAATTTGACACCGATTGGTGAAGTTACCGAGGGCGAGAAAGGAACCGTTGCCATCAGGAGCGAAAACTTCTACTTGCAACCAAATCCAAATGGTGATGGTGAGGTGGTGGGAAGAGTGTTCTTCGGCCATGATGCGATTCTCGAGGTCGAGGTTCGCGGTCTTCGAATCAGGGCTAGGTCCAATGGTCCGTTTGCTCCTGAGGTTGGCATGAAGGTCACGGTTTGGGTTCGCGGGGCCGTGAACTTTTATGCAGCAGCCTAAAAAAATTGTTTCCTGAAATGTTGCTAAGAGGTTGGCTGCTTGTCTTACTTGGTTAACCTAATAAACGCTAGGCTCGTGGCAACTGAATGAAACTTTAATGGCAGTTTGAAGCTGTGAGACTGGAGCGATTTGAACTGGCTTGATGCGCAAGAAATCATCAATGCTTTTGGTGACTGGGCCGCAATCGCCGTCGCAGTAGTTATTTTTCTCGAAACAGCTTTCATTCTTACCTCCTTCTTGCCCGGCGACTCACTCTTGTTTCTGACCGGGTTAGCCCTTGCCACCTCTGATTCCTGGTTGCCTGATTGGGCTGGTTTCATTTTGATTTGGGTGGCTGCGTTTGGTGGCAGTCAGGTTGGCTTCTGGTTGGGTGCGAAGATCGGGCCACCGCTATTTAGCAAGAATCGGAATTTCATTCTTAATCAAAAAATGATTGATAGGACTCATGCATTTTTTGATCGTTATGGGACCAGGGCGGTTATTTTGGCTCGTTTTGTTCCAATTTTGAGGGCGTTGGTTCCGATGCTGGCTGGTATTTCTAACATGGATCGGACTAGGTTCACGAAGCTGAACCTGGTTGGTGCGACGGTTTGGACGGTTGTCTTTATGTTCCCGGGCTATTGGCTTGGCGGAATCGAAGCGGTCAAAGAGAACCTGGAGCTGACGGTTATTTTGATCATCGTGGGAACGTCCCTGCTGTTGCCACTTGAAATCTTGCGGGATCGGATTGTCACCAGGTCCAAGGCCAAGAGGGCAGCATCCGGTAATTAGTTTTAGGTGGCCTTTCCTGGCGGGTAATTTGGGGGCTGTTGTCTAAACTTGGGCAAATGCGAGACCTAAAACTTCCAGCTGTATTCCTTGCCAGCCTGATTGCTCTAACTGGGTGTGCCAGTTCCACAACAGAACCGACACCAACTGCATCGGCATCGGCAACCAGTTCGCCAACGGTTGAACCAGAGCCGGAGCCGGTTTATGTTGCAGCTCCGCTAACTGGCGTCGAATACCTGGAGGGTGAGAATCTGTTCCTGGAAATGCCTGCGGTCAGCGCAAAGATTGACAACACCTCTGGCGGCAGGCCTCAGCTTGCCTTGAATGATGCTGACATTGTCTATGTCACCAGGGTCGAGGTCGGGCTGACAAGACTGCTTCCGGTCTGGCACTCAACAATGCCAGAGGCCATTGGTCCGGTCAGGTCGGTGAGGCCAGTTGACGCTGCAGTAGTTGACCCATTCCATGGAGTCTTTGTTTACTCCGGTGGTCAGGCTCCATTTAAATCAGCAGCAAGGGCAACTGGTCTAGTCGTAAGCGATGAAGACACCGAAATGAACAACGACACCTACTATCGTGAGGATTCCAGAAAGGCCCCCTGGAACCTATATTTCAGTGCTCAAAAGCTGCAGGAGCTCTATGCCGATGAGCAGCCAACTCCTCAGGTCGGGTTTGAGTTTGCAGGTATTCCAACCGCTGTTAGCCAGGGTGTTGTTGCCAATGGTTTGAGCGTGAAATACCCGCAGATGCGCTCAACCTGGGATCTTGGAACTGCCAGCTTTGACTGGGCAACTGCCGCCCAGGTTGCTTGGCTGAGAACCCAGGATGGCACCCCTCACACCCAAGTCGGTGGCGACCAGGTTGCAGCCAAGAACGTGGTGGTTCTGGAGGTTGTCCATGATTTGAGTTTTGTGGATCCAAAATACGGAGCGATTCCAAAGGCAAAGTTGGAGAACAATGAGGGAATCGCACATGTCTTTTCAGACGGCTACTACCTGAAGGCAGCTTGGTCCAAGGGGGCAAGCGAGGATCCAATTCGACTTTCAACTGAAACCGGTGAGCCGCTAAAGCTAGCAGCTGGCAACACCTGGGTAGAGATGATGGATGTTCCTAAGTCCACGCTAAAGATCAACTACCCAGAGCCTGAGGTTGAGCCAACCGAGTAGTTAGGGTTTTTGATTGCGCGGAGTGAAGAAGGAAAACCTCCCAGAGAAGACCTGTCTTCGTTGCGGTCGAGTAATGGTTTGGCGCAAGTCCTGGGAGAAAAACTGGGATCAGGTTCGTTACTGCTCAGAAAAATGCAAACGGACTAAAGCCCCTGGTTGAAATCCTTCAACCAGCTTCTGAGCTCTGGCCCAATGTCATCCCGGTCAACCGCAATTCTTAGAGTTGCCTTGATGAAGTCCAGCTTGTCTCCGGTGTCATAGCGCCTTCCGGAAAACACCACACCGCTAACACCGCCTGCAAGGCTGGGGTCCTTGGCTGCCTGCTGGAGAGCATCGGTGAGCTGAATTTCACCACCACGTCCAGGACCTAAGTTTTCAAGAATGTCAAACATTTCTGGGCGCAGCACATATCTGCCGATTACTGCCAGGTTAGAGGGGGCGGATGCAGCATCTGGTTTTTCAACCAGATCGGTCACGCGAACAATGCCATCGCTTGCACTCTCAACCGAAGCGCAACCGTAGAGGGAAATCTGTTCGCGAGGAACTTCCATTAGGGCAATGATGTTGTCGCCTGTTTTCTCGTGAAGCTCTAGCATCTGGGTTAAAAGCGGATCGCGATTGTCGATGATGTCATCACCAAGCAGCACCGCGAAGCTGTGGTCGCCAACATGAGACTTGGCTCTAAGAATTGCATGGCCAAGACCCCGCGGGTCACCCTGACGTGTGTAGTGGATGTCTGCAAGCTGCGAGCTCTCTTGAACGCTAAAGAGTTTTTTGTCATCACCCTTAGTGGCCAATACCTGCTCTAACTCAGCCACCCGGTCAAAGTGGTTCTCGAGGGTGTTTTTATTGCGGCCGGTAATCATTAGTAGGTCGCTGAGTCCAGCTGCTACTGCCTCCTCGACCACATACTGAATGACTGGCTTGTCGACTATTGGAAGCATTTCTTTGGGCATTGCCTTGGTTGCAGGCAGGAATCTGGTTCCAAGTCCCGCCACTGGCACCACGGCCTTGGTTACTTTATAAGCGGGTGTCTCCGCGGAATTGCTCATTGCTAAAGCCTAGACTTGATTCAGGGATTTCTAAACATTCCCGAATAGCGTTAGCCGCATTAAACAAGGGAGAACTTGTCTTGAAATCTAGACTCGTTGCACTGGTTGCTTCTATTTCGGTACTGGTTTCAGTCGGCCTGCCGGCTAACGCGGTTCCCAGTGAACCTGCATATGTCGCAGTCAATTCATCGGCACTCTGGGACAAGGGTTTTTTGGGTGAGGGCGCAACAATTGCCATGATCGACCAGGGTGTGAATCTGACTCATCCTTATTTTCAGGGCCGCATCATTGATGGCTTTTGCTTTGTGGAGAACACCTCCAGTTATCTCTGCCCAGACGGCACCCGTCAGCAGACAGGAGTCGAGGCTGCCTCTCAGCGCAAGATCGGAAGCCTTTTTGTTGCTTCCGAGGATCACGGCAACATGGTTGCCGGCATTGTTGCTGGAAACAGAACCAATGAGGCTCCCGGAGGCATTGCTCCAGAGGCCAATATTTTGATGGCCAATGTTGACCTGACCCTAAATGGAATCCTGTCTGCGCTTTCCTATATTGACCAGCGCAAGGAAGAGCTGAACATCGTGGCCCTTTCAATGAGCTGGGGCGGTTATTTTCAGGAAATTCCCCGTGAGTGGTTGAAGTGTGACACCAATCCGCAGCTACAGGAGATGGCAACCATTCTGAAATCATTGCGAGCATCTGGAGTCATTCCGTTTGCCTCCGCAGGTAATACTCCAACCTTGGATGTTGCAACCTCGGTCTTCCCAAGCTGTCTCCAAGAGGCGGTAGCGGTAGGTTCTGTGAATGCATCCAACGAGGTTTCTTGGTATGTCACGATGTCCAGCAAAGTTGAACTGCTGGCCCCTGACTACATGACTAGCGCCAACACTTTTAGCTACGCCAAGGCATCTGGAACCAGTGCTGCAGCTCCGTTGGTTGCCGGAAGCTACGCACTGCTGCGTCAGGCATTTCCCGACCACACTGCCGAGCAGGTGCTTTCGGCAATGAAGGTTGCGGGTAAACCAATTGATGATGTGATTCGAAAAGACATTCCAATGGTTGACCTCCAAGCCTCCTACAATCTGCTACTAAACACCGAACCGGGTGGTGTGATTGTGCAGCCAGCCAATCCAGACCAGGTTCTGAATGTTGGAACCTTCAACGGAAAGATCGTTGTCTATGCCAAGGGCTACAAGGGCTCCACGCTTTCTTGGAAAATTGCGGGCAAGTGGCAGAAGGTGACTGTGACTAAAGATTTCCAGGCCTTTGATAGGCCAACGGCAGCCATTGGGCTCACAGTTCAGATCGATCTGTTCCTAAATGGAGTAACGCCGGCAGCATTTTCAAAGACTGTGGTTACTAAGTAGTTAGCTACCCACAACGAATCGGAGGGCATTTCCAATGCCACCAAATTCCTTGATCCTTCTGGTGGCAAAGGCTATTCGAATCAGCGGTGCCAGGGCTCCGAAAACTCTGGTGAAGACTTTTGCTCTGGCCTGCCGATCCTCGGGCTTGCCCCATCTGGAGCCAGAGCTTTCACTGGGGTGAGTGGCAATTACAAACGGTGCGAAGTCTGCCTTTCCACCGGCCTTCAAGAGATCGGCAATGAAAATGTACTCATCGCCTAAATAGTTTTTTGCTCCCGCCCCAAAGTCCTCGTCAAACCTGACTCCCAAGGCTTTTACAGCTTCAACTCTCACGATCATCTCGTAGGTGGCGGCTCGGGCTGAATTGAACCTAGTCAGCTTGGTGGGGTTTTTTGGGTAGTTCTTTCGAAGCTGTCCGGTCTCGTCCTTGGCGGCAACCAGCACTAGTGAGAGCTCAGGATGTTGGTTTAGATATTCAATGGCTAGTTCCAGCTGTGCTGGGTCGAAGACAACATCATCATCGCCGAACAGTAGGTAGGTGCCGCTGGCCTGGTCGAGGGCGTTGTTTCTTGATTTGGCAACACCTTTGCCCTGAAGGTAAAAGGTGTTTTTTTCATCAAGGGTCTTTGTTGCTCCCTGGATATGGAATTGGTATTCCCAGTCGTTGTTGTCTGGAAGCTGAATGTTTGGTCGTCTATCCGAAAGCGTTGAGTAGCCGATGGTGAGAACTGGCATCAGAAGCTGTTGGCCTTGGCTCTAGCAAATCGCATTAGTCCAGAGGACACCGAAGAGAAGGTGGTGTTAAGGAGCCTTAGGCCCAAGAAGAAAACGATGGTGTTGGACAGCGAAACCAGGCCTGAGATGCTGAACCAAATCAGAACACCCATCATCAGCACCACCAACATGCTTGCCAAAAGGGTGCCAAATTCTGCGGTTTGGATTCGAGAGCCAAGGCGATCTGCTGGAGCCACAGCCTCCTTGTTTCGCTTTGCCTCCACAAAACCCCGCTGAATGATCTGCTGCTTTCTAAACAGCCTTCCAAACACCTCCAGCACGATTAATACCAAGAGCAGGTTTAAGCCGGCAAAGCCAGGTGAGAGCACAAAGAAGAATCCGGAAATAACCAGTAGTTGA